>JAACFD010000166.1 GCA_009937555.1 Chlamydiales bacterium
AGAATTTTTTTAAAGTCCTCTGACACAAAAAACGAAGATGTGTTTAATCTTGTATCGGTTAAAAATAGATTTTCCTCTATCTCTCCCCTATCTGTAGCCTCTATTATATCTTTCCATTCCTTAGAGCTATACTCTCTTATATCGACTAGACCATAGTTTTCAGTAGCTGCTGGATTAACACCTTTGTAAAAAGCATCTGCCTCATCTTGATCTAACATGATATACTCAGGAGCTTCTGCTTTTAAGTTAACCAGTAAATACCTCGGGGCTACCATAGCACCATCACCACCTAGCATCATCTCCATTTTCTCGATATATTTAGGAGAGCAGACTATGTTTTCATTACCACTAAAAAGTCTTTCATAATGACTAACTGTTGATATAGCAGGCAAATCTTTTGGAGTGAGTAAGAAGTCTAAATCAACTTTCCTATAGCGTTTATCCCTATCTAGATTAAGGGCAATAGTCTCTTCCATCTCCTCAGCCTGCACTTGAGAGAAAGAATGCGTCTGCGCTTCTGACTCAGATTCAGACTCCGATTGATTTTCTGACATTTCTTCTGTCTGAGAGTCAGATTGAACTTCTGATGTTGAAAGGCTTTCTGCTTTTTTCAACTCAAACTCTTCTGGAAGTTGCTCTTTACGCTTGGCAAGGATTCCATCTCTAAAAGCAGTATATTTTTGCAGATCCTCATCTAAGCTGGCTAAGACTTCATCTTCTAAGCCTGCTTCACCAACAAAGTCTCGTAAGCCCCTACTTAAATTAATCATCCTTGTGTCAAATAAATCTGAAAGTTCTTTCAAAAAGGCTTCTTTTTGCTCTTTTTTTAAGACTCCACCATATCTAGCTAAAAGAGAAGTCTGAGCTTCATCAATCAAAGAAACTGCTAACTCCCCCTCCATTTTCTCTACAAATGCTGAGAATTTACTCATCAGCTCTATACTTAGTGGTTTTTTCAGGTTTAAAGCCACGCACATTTTTGCTTGCTGCTGGAGAAAAGCATTTTTAACTACTGCTTCAAGCTCTGATTTTAAAACGCCCGCAACATTACCACCTTCTTCTCTAATCTCTTTTTCTCTTAAGTACTGAGCAATATGATTCCCAGTAATTTCAGTAGAAGAGTCTAATCCAAGCTCAGCTAGAACACGCTGTTTCATAGCTGTAGATAAGACAATACTAAAGTTTTGCCCTAAGCTTTTATCAATGATTTTACGCATACGCATGATGCCCTGCTTATAATCACTATTACTAACCCCTAAACTCATAGTTAAGAAAGCTTGAGCTTCATCTTTTTGCGGGATATTAGCCCCTCTTGAGTGTGATTGATCAAAGTAGGTTAGGTAAGGGCCATCTAGATTAGATTCTTTCTCATGAGAGGAACTTAGATCTACTATATCATAACCTTCTACCTTTGAAGGGTCTAAAAGCATTAGTTTTTTAGTATCAGTAATATCATCATAGAAAATAACACCTTTAAGATCAGGGTTATTTTTTACCTGAATATCAAGTAACGATTTGGCTACTTCTTTATTGCTAGCTTTACACAGTCCTCCAACATCAATTAAAACTCTTGTCTGTCTTGTAAACTTAGCACATATTTCAGCAACAAGTTCCCTGGTATAAGTTGAGGCATCTTGCCCTGAAGCATCCACATCCACAAGATGACATTTTTGACAATCTTTTCTTCCCATGATTCCTAGGGTCATATTCCCATCTGCTGCAGGGTCTAAGAAGTTCACCTTAAAAGAAGATGAGGTGTCTCCAGAAGTGCCTGAGAAACCTATTAACTCATCATCAATATTACCCTGCTCATAGCGATTACTGTTAGCCTTACCGCTATCATAATTTAATTGTCTCGCTACAATAACCTTAGATAAATAAGCTCTAAACTCAGGTAAGCTATTTTGGACTTCCTCAAAAAGAGCAGCTCTTGCTTCAAGCCTTACGACACGATCTTCTATTTCAGCTACTTTCTTAATTTTAGCAAATAGAGGACTAAGGCTTCCATCTGCTCTCATAAAGAACTCTTCTAAATTTTCTTCTCTAAATGACTCTAGTAAAAACTCTAAGTGAGGCACTTCTTCAATGGCCGTCTTTGAATCCATATAATAACGAAGAGTTGCCATAGCTGTCACTTCAGGATTATCAAAACGTGAACCTTGAGCTTTAGGTTCATTAGCCGCCCTATAGGGTATAGCTAAAAGTAATGGAGACCTTAGAGGAGGTTTCATACTTGGGTTTGTTGCTCTATAGTCATAACACCTTTCACCAAGCTCATTATTTTGAAACCAAACGCCAAAGTCTCTATTTGGTTCTTTATCTAATAAAAGAGAATACATCCCATCATCGGATAAAAAAGCTCTAAATAAAAGTAACTTTTTAGATGGTTCAGAAGACCCTCCAAAAGGATGATCAGCCTCTAACATATACTTTTTATAGTGCGTTTTCTCTTTAGCCGTGCAGCTAGAAAAGAACTGTCTAATACACTCATCTGCAAGATCTTCTTTAGAGGAAGAAGGTTTAGCCTGAATCATATTAATAATGCTTTCAATGTAGGGAATTTCATCCCTATCAAAAGGTATCTTGCTCCCAGTTGTAAAGTTTACATCTGTTGTCAAAGGATCTTGAGTAGCATCTAGTTCATCAAAAATACTAACACTTCTCATGGAGCGAATCTGATTTAATAAGTTGATGCTCTCCATCATCTCTTGTTTTTGCTCTAATCTCGAGAGAGAAGGTAAGATCTTTAAGAATATTTTTAACTGATTTTCGATAGCATTTCGTACGTGAGGTGCTTGAGTCAACACTAACTTCTGATCACGTACTTGTTGATATAAGCTTAAACGTCTATTAAGATCTTTGGTGATTACTTTAAGCGACTCTAAACGTTCATCAACAAGCTTTCCTTCTTCACCATCAGCAGTCAGCTTAGTTTCAGGAGCAATATGGTAGCGCTTGAAATCATCTCTAACTGCGCGCCTCCCTAAAATATTACCCAAAGAACTAGAAAGATCTTTAGTGTTAGTAGCTAAAGCTGATGGAGGGACAATAAACCTTGTTAATCTTTCTCCATCTGCTGAAAGCAGTGCAATCAGGGGTAGCAGTGAAGTCTTACCAAACCCCATTCTAGCTTGAGCTGCATCTAGTTTCTTAGGATCTAAGCTACTATCCGCTAAAAGCCCTTCAAAAACTTCCACCTGTTTTGAATTGCAGCGATGCTGAAAATCCTCTTCAAAGAGTAGAAAAGCCCGTGCTAACTTTTTAGCATGCCTTAACTCCTCAACTAAGCGCTTATTCTCTTGCTGCACCTCTGGCAATTTACTAGCTTCCACCCCAGCTTCGCTTAGTAGAGGTAGCTCATCTTCACTTTTCAGCAAAACTCCTAGGTCATAGTTTCTTTTTGTGTGTAACTGTTGCACTACCTTAGAGAAATTTCCTCTGCCTATTTCTCCTTCAATATCATTTAAGTGATGAAGCTCTGTATTGTGATAAATCATCCTACTTATTGTATTTCTAAGTATTGCTGATAGCTCAGACTTATTTGAAGGATCCTTAATCCCTAGATTTGCAATATCTTCTTGCATATCTAATGCACTTATGACTCTAGAGTAATCATCGAATAAAAAAGCTTCTTTCAAGTCTAAAAAGCTTAAGCGACCACTTGAACAGTATATTAGCTGTTCCAACTTATCCCTAGCCTCTAAGTAAGCCGTTAAATTTTCATTTTTACTTCTCTCAACTTGCTGGCGAATTAACTCTTTACTTTCTTCACTTTTTGCTGAAAACGTCCCTCCGTTAAATGCTGCTTGATAAAAGAACTTTTCTAGACGATCTACGATAGCTTCTATCTCATGAGGGGTAAAACGCTGGCTCTGTAAATATGTTCTGAGTTTATGAGAAGCAAAAAAGTCTTTTGGATGAGAAGATAACTGAAACATACCACTTGAAACAGCTTCAGCATCTTTAATCCATGAAGGTTCGGCGTCTTTTATAAAGTCAAAAAGCTTGCCACACTCACTTACTGAAAGCTTTGCAATACCTGGATGATCTGCTGATACTCTAAAAAGTCTTAAAAAGCTTTTCTGAGAAAATAACCCATAGTTTTCAAAAAGAAAACCGTCTTCCTCTTCTTTAATTGAGTCTAAGACTGATTGATTTTGACTCTCTCCAAAAGCTCTAATATTAGCTGCCAGATCCTTTTGACTTCTATCTAGCTCAAGCCCTTCTCCCTGCTTAAGTTCATAACTGCAAGCTGAATGCAAATCCATTATATCAATAGGCATTTCTGATTTTTGGTAAGGCATATTTAAAAGCCCTACATCAAAATTTTCCTCTTTTAAAGCATCTACTTCAAAGTAGCCATCTAGCTCAATAACATCAGCTCCCCACTCACTCTTTACCTGCTGCCAAATTTTGTTTAAAGCAAGTGAAGCCTTCTCCCCTTCTACCTTTAGCAAAGCGACTGTAGTTTCAAGTTTTTGCATTAAAAATTCTACACGTTCTTGGTCCCATGAATTTCGTTTTCCTCTAGAGAACTCTTCTTGACATAGCTGATGATGTCTTAGTTCAAAACAAATTAAGTATACTTGAAGCTCTTTACCTATAATCGGAGTATCATCACCATCAAGAGAGCTTTCTATATTATCGTGAAGTCTTTCAAGTTCTAAACGTTCAAGAGGAGAACTAAGCTCACACTCAGATAAT
>JAACFD010000167.1 GCA_009937555.1 Chlamydiales bacterium
AAATAGAAATATCCCAGCCTTTATCAAGAAGCACTTTCCAGAAGACGTAGCTAGAGACTTTACAATCTCTGGACGCCCCTTTTTTTACTGTTCAAGCTATCCCTTTAGCAAGTTAGCTAAAGAGCTTGCGCTGGAAGGAAAGACTATATACTCTTTAATTTAACCTCCCTCCTCCCTTTTTTACATACACGAAAGAGAATCGCAAAGACCTGGTAATTAACAGCGTATACATGTAAAATTATCTTATCTAAATCTCATTTTTTTTTAATAGTAGATAAAATCACCTATGTACAAGTCTTTTTTCATACTCATCTCTACTCTTTTTTTCATGGTATTAACACCTCTACACTCAGAAGAAATTGTCATCTGGCATGCTTTTGAAGGTTTTATTAAAGATAAATTTGATGAGCTCATCCAAGAGTATAATCAAATGCCTCAAAGCCGCATCAAAGTTAGAGCTATAAAAAATGGGAACTACACTGAGGTCTATCAACGTGGAGTTGCCGCAATTGGCACTAGTGACTGTCCCGACATTTTGCAAGTCTATGAAGTTGCTACTTTAAGCATGATGAAACTAAAAGAACATGTAGTTCCTATAGAGGACTTGTTTAAACTTTTATCTCATGAAATAAATAGAGATGACTTTATTGATGTTGCTGTAAAATTTTATTCAAGCAACCAGGGAAGAATGTTATCTCTTCCTTGGAATGCTTCCGCGGGCGTTATTTTCTATAATAAGGATATATTTAAACAGCTTAAGCTAGACCCTGTAGAAACGCTTGAAAGCTGGGAATCTATTAAAAGGCAGCAAAATCATTTCCTTAAAGCCCGGATAACGGGTTTTTCTACTGCCTGGCCAGCAGCTTACCACTTAGAAAACATTTGCGCCCTGCATAACCAACCCTTTTTCAGCCATGAAAATGGATTTAAACCTGGTACTCCTTACCCTCTTTTTAATAATCCTGTAGCTATCCATCATTTATCTGAGGTGCAAAATTGGCAGAAAAACGGCTTTTTTACTTATCTAGGCAGGTTTACCCAAGCTGAAGATGAGTTTTCCAAAGGGAAACTAGCTTTCTTACTTCAGGGAGCTAATAGATACAGTCTTATCAAAAGAAAAGCTAACTTTGAGATTGGGGTTTTACCTCTCCCTTACTGGAAGAAATTTACCCCTGCCCCCTATAACCTCAATATAGGTGGCAGTTCTTTTTGGGTTCTAAAAAAAGAAGGGCAAAAGCGAGAGGAAATAGCAAAATTTTTAGCCTACCTATCTTCCCCAAAAGTACAAGGAAATTGGCATATCATTACAGGTTATTTACCTATTACACGCTCTGCATACCGCTACTGCATCTCCCACGAGCTATACTCTAAAAATCCTGCTGCTAGAGTTGCTTTTGAACAGATCTTTAATAGAGAGCGAGGAAGTTATACATTTGGTATTAGAGTTGTTGAGTATACAGCTGTCAGAGAGCGCATCATAGACTTCTTAGAAGAGATATTTTCTAATCACAACCAACCTGCTGAGATAGCATTAAAAAGAGCTGGCCAAGATATAGAAGGAATGCTTCAGAAAATTTATATGAAGAAAGATTAAAAAACTTAGAAGCTAAAATTAGCTTAGACAGTTTGTACTAGATTCTTCAAAATAAGTACACTTCCACTTGCCACCTTCCCTGCTATATCAGAGTTTTCATCAGGAGCAGCACTAGGAAATATAGTTAGGTTTATTGGAGAAAAATCAGCAGCTCTCTCAAAAAGAGAAAGTTGTAAAGCTCTACTTCTTCTCGCTGCAAATAGACTTTGCAATATCTCAATAATACTAGAGTCAAGAGAGCTATAGGTAGGCTCTAAGACTGTAGCTACCTTAAACTTATCTTGCATAGGGTTAAGGTCATCAGCTACAGGCAAAATAGCGAGACGAAAAACATTTCTCGCTATAAAAGGGCTATCTCCCTCAGCTTTTAGTGCTATAAATCGATTATGCCCCTCTCCGACATGTGCCATTAAAGAAAATGAATCTCCTGAAAATGAAGTCATCTTTAAACAACTTTGCTTTAGCTCACTTCCTATTCTCCAAGAATCCCAACATTCATCTGAATCCACTAAACAAAGCCTTTGTTTGCGAGAAGTAAAGCTCTCTTTGAATGAGTACCACTGAGATAATTGTGAGATTAAACCCACTAGAGGTTCTACATTTATACCTGAAATTTTATCTATGATTTTATTTGCCTTATGACAAAGCGCTAGAGACTTTTTACCCCTGGGGAATTTCATTAAAGCTAATAGCAGTAGATCTAGGTCTTTAGCTAGAGAGTCAGGTCTTTCTACAGCCTTATCTTCTATACTCTGTAATTCATCTAAATAAGTTTCACTTGTAACATCTAAAAAAAAGGCTTCTGCTGTTCCCTTTAAGCCTACAGCCAGAGCTCCCCAGCCCCAAGCTCCTTGGATTGAGACAAAGAAGTGGAAAATAGCTTCTTTTTCTAGCTGTTCTCCCTCGTGAGAGTCTAAAGTTAAAGACTCCCCCTGTTTCCATAGAGTGAAGCTTTCTGTCATTTCTTCAGCTGCTAATAGCTCTTTTACTCTACTGAGGTGAGTATTATCAGAGTTAGTATAGCGCCAGGTATAAAGCTCTTCGCTTCCAGAACGCACTAAGCAGTTAGCAAAATATGGGATAAGCTTAGGTTCTCCCTCTGAACTTTCTAAAAGAAAATCGCCATACAAGACTATCTCATAGGCTTTTCTTCTTTCAGCTATTCTGGCTAGTTTGTCTATATCAAGAGAGTCTCTCATATCCAAAGGGATGATTTCTCTAAGGGCATGGTAGGCCATCTGTAATGAAAACTCTACTTTTTCTAAAGTAAGCAGCTCTTCTACGACCTCTTTAATAGATGCTTTTTTCATTAAACTATTGCATGAGACAAGACTTAAGTAGGCTTTATTAGGTTTAGACTCTGCAAATATTTGCCTAAGCAAATACATCTTCTGTCGAGGTTCTAAATGCTCATCTAAGTAGAGTTTAATAAAGAATGTGTGCAGTTCTTTTTTAATAACAGGAGATCTATTAAGACGGTGATGGGAAATTAAAAAGCGCATCGAAGCATATATATCACTGACCCCCTCCATGTCCATCTTAAGTGATAAGGTAGCTATTAGAGTTAGTCTAAAAAAACTTAACCTAGGGTGAGAGTGCTCTTTTTGTTTAGACATAGTCTGATAAACCATCAATAAAAAGGGAGTCTTTGTTATTCGTTTTAAAGCATCCAGTAAAAATTGAGCTCTACTAGAGCTAAATCGTGAAAAGCTGCCCAGAATAAATCTTAGATCTTTTTCAAATAGTTTTAGCCCACTTCGATTTAAGTTCTTAGCTAAAAAGTTAGGTTCAAAAGACCTTAGCAAAGCTACTTCAAATGAAAGCTTTTGAGCTAAGTTACCTGGATGCTCTAGCTCTAACACTGACTCAAAATGCTCTAAACGTTCTTGGTAAAATTGAGGCATGATACTTTCATATGGCTCAATTAGCCTTAGGTACACTCTTCTTATTTGGGCTTTAAATTCTCCTTTACTTAAAGAAAAGCTCCCTTTTAATAGCTCTTCAATCGCAAGCACCAGATCAATATGAGCCACTTTACTATAGAGTAATACTCTATCAGCTTCTTCCAGTAGCTGAAATTGCTCTAATCTAGAAGAAAACCTTCTTAAATCTACCCGTAACCCTTTTAGAGCCAGATCCATTTGTAATTCTCTAGTATTAAAGCCAAGCTCTAAGGGGTAATATAGCGCTTCAAGATCTCTAGCATCTAAGCAGACATAAGCTAGCTTTCTTAGAAAAGCCTTGTCCTCTATCTCTGATTCAATAGCTGCAATTACTAAACCATCTATAATCCCTTTCTCTAAGACTTTTTCTAAAAGTCTTTGCTTATTCTCGCTTGACTCTAGCTCAAAACTTGCAAGGCAATAAGCTACTCTAGTATACCCTTTCTCTATAAGCTGCATAGCTGCTAAGAAAAGGTCATCTTGTGAAAGCTTAAATGAACTAACATAGCTAAGTACTTCAAATCTTTCTAAATCGATTTCTCTTAGTAGTAGTTCTAGCTTCGCCTCATAACTCAAACCTAGCTCTTCATGGTAACGGTAAATAACTTCAGTATCTTTAGCCTCAAAGTAGGCAACTAACTGCTTTTGATAGTAAGGATCTAAAGGCTTTAGGTGTTTAAAAAGTGTAGCTAGAGGAAAACCGCTCTCAAATAAAGTACAAAATATATCTACTCGATAAGAATCACTTCTCAAGTTAAATCTTCTTAAGACACCTATTAGTGATAGTGGCTTAGTTGCTGCTATATACCTAACAACCTGATAAGAAAATTCCTCTCCTAAATGCTGAAATTTTGGCATAGCTAGCACAGCTTCAATAGGTCTTTCTCTAGCTATCCTGATAAAAACAGGTAATAGCAAGTGAGCTTTCATGGTAATTGCGGCATCTGTTTCTAAAAAACTTACAAGCTCTTCCAATGAGAGTTTAGAAAGTTCAGAAGAGAGACTAGGCACTATAACACAGCCATCCTCTACTGGAGGGCTAATTGGCGGTGTGGACATACTAGCTATGCCTTTAGGAGAGCCACTTTGTAGTCCCCTTGCATCTGTATAAAAACAGCTCAAAGAAGTTCTCTGTCGGCTGTGAGGTGAAACAT
>JAACFD010000168.1 GCA_009937555.1 Chlamydiales bacterium
CTAAAGATATATTTAAAAAATAAAGGAGCTCATTAATATGACAACTATTGAAAATGCTGCATATACTCCAAAAATTTCTGAAGACAAAAGCCAGGATAACCTTTTTGATGAGCTAGAGTTACTTAACTCTGCCGACCAAAAAGTAATGGCTGCTACAGCACGTCTTAAGAAAGCTTATCAAGATCGTATTGATAGGTCTACTAAGAAAATGAAAGATAGTATTGAAAAAGAGCGTGAGTTAACTGAAAGAGGCGTTACTGCTAAGCAAAATATTGGTAACTCTCACTTAGTTACAGGAAGCTCAAATATAGCAAAAATGCTACAAGATCAAGGTCTTACACACTCTATCAGAGGCCTTATGTCTAGTGATAACTCTCCTGCTGCTCGCAGAGCTTTTGACTCTAGCGCATTAGGTCTAGCTATCCAAGCAGCTTCTTCTGTTAGCACTACTTATGCTGATAAGACAAGAACTACCCATGAAGCTGAAGATGCAAAGCTGCAGATGGAAAGTGGTCAAGAAAGAGAAAGAGCTACAGCAAAAAGAGAAGCTAAACAAGAAAGACAAGCTGCTGTAGATGATGTAAAGACAGTTCAAAGTGATGTATTACAGAAAATCGCTTCCGATTCTCGTTCTATTAACAATCTCTAGATTTGAATAATCACTTTAATAGCTTAGTGCAAGTAGTCAATTTGGCTACTTGCACTTTTTTTTATTTCAATTTTTGAATAAATACTTCTGCTGTCCCCCACACAAAACGTACCTTATATCTTTCAATATCCTCAAACAGCTCTTCACCTTTTAGATAATGGTTTAAAGAAAAGCTCACTGTAATAATCTTGCAGTCTTTTTTTACACTTTTGATCAGCGCTTGTATAAGTCTTTTGATCGCACTTTCATCTAGACAAGTTCCATAAAGGTAGATAAAAGAAGCTTTTTTAAAGTCCATTAAGGAAAAGTCTGCTGCCCAAAAATCAATATCACCTAAGCGGAAGCGCTCTTTTACCTTTCGTGCTTTAGTAATAAAAACAGGGTTCCAATCTACTCCTACTACCCTACACTGGAAAACTTGTCTCACAAAGAAACAAGCCCTAGCACTTCCACAACCAAGCTCATAAAAACAATCTGTTTTTTTTAACCCCAGTTTCTTCAGTAACTCAGCAAGACTAATTAAAGCTGTTTCACCGTAGGCATAAGGATCTTGATTGTTATCTAAAGCAAAACTCTTAGCTTCTTTAAAGGGTGATCTCCAAAAGTAAAGCATATGGAGATAGCAGTCGAGGTAGAAAAAGGAATAAAAAGGATAGTACAGTAGTGTAAGTTGTAGAAACTCGATAAAGTTAAAGACATGGACCCATATTGCAAGCACAAATAGTTGGGGCCACTCTAATATCTTTCTAATATTCATAGGAGGTTAAAAAAAAGTAGTCGTCTTGGCACCATGTAAAATTTTCTCTTCAGCAGAAGAAGGTGCTGTGTGTTTGAATACCGTAGATTGAATGTATTGACTTACTAATGACTCTGTAAGTAGATTTTGCTTAGCATCACTGTCCCTACTTAATGTCTGGTAAAGACCTAATAAGTCCTGCTGCTTACTGTCTTCTTTACTTTCTAGTTGAGGCCTAGGTTTAAAAGGAGTGAGCTGTTGCTGCTTCCCAACAAACTCCTGAGGAAATGTGTAGCTACTATCTAGTTTTTGCTGAGTTCTCGCATCAAATACTGCATAAGCTGAATTTGTGCTTTTTGGGTCTTCTGCTTGTGCTTGGTATAGGTCATACTCATGCGAATACAAACGTAAAAAAGTATGATTAGAAGGGAAAAAACTCATAGCTTCTACCTGTTCTTCTGAGAAACTAGCAACCTGAAGAGATGAGAAACTTTGAATCTGTTGTTGAGTTAAGCCACTTATCTGTGCCAAAGACAAGCGTCTAATATCTTGCCGATTAAAACGAGCTATATCAGATGGATTCACAAAAGATACCTGTTCTGGACTAAGCAGTGGTAATAACTCTGTCAACACAGCAAAAGGAAGTGACTGTATCTGTTTAGTGGATAGGCTACGTACTTGGTTCTCATTTAACTGAATTAAAAAGTCAGTAAAGTATTGTAGCGCACCATTAGGTATGTGTGCTACCTGATGATAACTTAAGCTTTCTATTTGTGTAGAGCTTAGCTTCCTAAAAAAATCACCAGGAAGCTCAGATAAAACTTCTGGATTAATACTAGCAACAGTTTTCTCAGGCAGCTGGCTTAATTCTTCTGTAGAAAATTCAGTTATATGAGCTGCTGATAAACTAGAAAATATATAAGGAAGCACCTCTTTTGATAATTCACTGATATGAATCTCTTTTATATCTTCTGCTATCTGAGAAAAATGCAAGCTTAGCTTAACTTGCTCAGGAATGCTTTCTGCAATAGTGCAAAATGTTGAGTAACTTAAAGCTGATAATACCTCTGGTGAAACTCTTGCTACCACATCTCTATCTAAAATTTTTAGCTCATCACTGGAAAGCTCATTTAAAAAATGACTCCCAAGCAAATCAATATGCTCTGATTGAACTAAAGGAAGTAGAGTAGTTTTATATTCGTGCAAACTGTCTACAAGAGCTAATAGCTGATCACCGCTTAAACGGTTAAAAACAGCTGCCAGCTGCCCTTCAGAAAATGTTTGTAGCACTTCGCTAGGTAAAGCCACAACTTGCTGCTCAATTAGCTGACTTAGTGCAGCTTCATCAACACCTTCATAGACCTCTTTATCTAAAAGTTCAATTTGACTAGGGTCAAGAGAAGCAAAAATACCTTGTAGCTGCTCTTTACTTAGCGCATTAATTTGCTTCTGTCCTAGAGAACTAGAAAATACTTTAAATTTTTCAAGGTTAGCTAATACATTACTTTCTAAAAGACGATCACCAAATTGTTTAACCTGGGACTCAGAAAAAGCCTGAAGCTGCTGTACTGACAAATGATCTAGTAAATCAAAGGAAACTTTCGATAAAACAGCTGGTGAAAAACTTTGAAGCTGAAAAGCAGAGATAGAAAGAAGTTGCTCATAACTCATCTTCTCTAGTTGTTGCTCAATAAAATCAGCCTCTAAAGAGGGTATCTGAGTCAATGCAAGCGCTCTTACCTGTTCTTTGCTCCAGTCGTTTGAGTCAACTTCTTGCAACAAATTAAGTGAGTCAGAACTAAGATCTGAAATAGTATCTACAGGTAATATTTTTAAAAAGTAAGAGGCATCTTTACCTATGAAATAATTTTCAATTAGCTGAAGGTTATTAGAAACTTGCTCTTCTGTTAAGTTTAAGAGTTGCTCCGGTGCTAATTTAGGAAGAATTTGCTCAAAAGAAACACTATCTAAACCTGCTAAAAGCTCTTGAGAAAGTCCTCGCAACTCCCCGTCTGCAATACCTTTTACAACTTGAGGTAAAAGCAAGTTGAATTGATCAGTTGTTAAACTACTAGCAAATGTTTTAAATAATACTTGCTGCTTTTCCTCTGAGAGATCTAATAAATAATTAGGGGATAATTGTTTAAAGCTTTGAGGCGAAATTTGCTTATAGCGCTCTTCCGGAATTTCACCTAACACAGAGTAAAGCTGCTTATCTAGTAAAAAGGATAATTGGTGATCATCTAAGTGCGCAAATACATTAGCTAATCTGCTTTCATCTAAAGCTCGGACTTGATCAATTCTTAAGCCTTGCACTTGCTTATCTGAAAGTAGTGCCAATTGCTCCGGAGTAAAGGATAAAATTTGTGACACAGAAAGCTGCTGCATATCTTCAGCGTCTAGTGCCATTAACTGATGTGAAGTTAAATATGTGATTTGTTCGTTTGTAAAATGTAAAATTAAGTCTGAAACGTTAGAAGGGTGTAACTCTTTAATAATCTCTGCATCAAACTTTTTGATGCGGTCCTCACTAAAAAAATCTAGTGCTAAAAGCTGGCTCAAATTATGAGCTACTAGCTGCTGCAATTGATCTTTATTAAGCTGCTCAACTACAAATTCCATTGAGTGAGGTGCTAGCTGAGAGAGTAAGCGCACTGGGGTCTGCTGGACTTGTTTTTTATTTAACGAAGCAATTAAAGCTTCATTAATTAAACCATCAGAGTACAGGTTATCAAGTTGTATAGGAGATAGAGAGTCATATAGCATTGAAAACTCTACAGGCTCTAGTGCTGCTATAGCATCTGCTGAAAAAGCTTTTATCTTACTTTGCGATAGACTGGTAGCTCTTATCAAAGCAGCTAACTGAGCTCCTGTAGCATGCCTAAGCTGTCGGTTATCCAAGACCTCTTCAAGTTCAACAAAACTATAGGGCTCTATGCCTTGTATCTGCTCTTGGGTTAGCCATACGGCTTGCTGTCTAGAAAGACGTTTTGTATCAATAATGCCTTCTAATTGGCTAGAGCTAAGTGTTGTAAATTGCTCTCTGTTTAAATACTGAGACTTAGCAGCAAGCTTATATTTTGATATCGCTTTTAGCTGTTGTGGTGCCACATGAATTAATTGATCTTCTTCTAAGTGATCAAAGACTCTTCTGATTTCCTTATAACTTAATTGAGCAATCTGATCTTGAAGCAGAAACTTTATTTGGTAGCGATCCAAAGACCCTAAAATCTTCCTTAAAGATTTAGATGATAAATGGGCAATTTGTTCCCCTTTTAGCGACTTGACCTGTGAAAGAGAAAAAT
>JAACFD010000169.1 GCA_009937555.1 Chlamydiales bacterium
CTAAAAACTTTGTACTTCCAAATCAATGTTAAGCTAAAATTCCTCCCTGCGTGACCTCTGATTATTGCATGAATGGTAAGGGTTTTGCCCAGAAGATATAATGGCTTTTGGACGAATCCTGCTATAGTGCTCATTTGCAATTTGTAAGATATGGGTGTTTATCTGCTTTTTTTCTCCTGTTGCTTTGTATAAGCCAATCTTTTCATATCGAGGGTGAGATGTGTAAAGGGTATAATCAAGGTCATTTAAATAGGGCTTAAGGCCGTTAAAAGAAAGAGAGTATTGAAGCTGAAGCCGGCTATAGTAGCCATAATTGCTCATTCTAAAGGAGCAGGCATGAGGCATATAATAGGACGAATCATCAAAGTCTATAAGCTCCTTATTTTTTCTTTTTACAAAGCTTTTGTCCATAATAGGAGAGGCACCAAAAAGATAGGTGTTTATGAAACTATAGCGTAAAAAATTTCTAATCAGAGCAAAATACTTTAGGCTTCTAAAATCTTCAAAATTTAACTTTTGCTGTTTCACACTAGAAAAACACTGTAAGTTTTTAAAGAAAGCGTCTGAAAAGGATAGGTTATAGTGTCCTCCAGAAATAGTTTGTATCTCTTTTCCAAAACGGTGAACCAAACCCTCTCTGTAGAGAGTTTTTTGACAACCATCATGGGATTGACCAAAGTCAGCAATTTTTACATCCTTCATTGAAGCAAAATGCATAGGCATACTATTAGGCCATAGAAGTTCAGACCCAATTGATCTATTTAAAAAAGCTTGAACATCTTTTAGGAAGTTAAGAGCTTGGGGCTCTGAGTTACAAGGTGGAGTTATGAGCTCAAGCTGAGCCTCTGCAAAGTCAGTTGAAATATAAGGATGCGTAAGCTTGTGCCCTAAAGTTTTAGGGTGGATGCTTTGAGCTATATTTGCTTTAGCTGTACACCTTAGAGACTCTTTTTCTAGTCCGTGTTTCGACTCTTTAAGTGATTTATATACAGTTTCTTTAGAGAGTTTTTTTAGTAGGGCTGAATAGCTTAAAGTCATAGGCTTACAGTATAGGGAGTAAAAAAAGTTATTGTCGTATGAATATTAATAAAAACTTGAGAATATGTCATTCTAAACATGCAAAGGATTTTTCTAAAACCCCTTTTAAATATTTAAAGAGTGCTGTAAAATGATTGGCCTAATTGTAAGCTTATCCAAGCAGCAAGAAGGAGAAGTCATGAAGTCTGCAAAACTTTTTTTAATTGCAATAGCTTTGCTATTTTGCCAGCTCTTACAAGGAGAAGAAATGAGTCAAAAATCAATTTTAGTTACTTTAGAAACTTCTAAAGGAAACATTGTTTTAGAGATCGAGTCAGAAAAGACTCCTCTTACCTCTGCTAATTTTCTTAATTTAGTACAAAGAGGTTACTATAACAGCCTAATCTTTCACCGTGTAATTGAAGATTTCATGATCCAAGGCGGAGATCCTCATGGTACAGGAATGGGTGGCCCAGGCTACGAGTTCCCAGATGAATTCAACAGCTCACTAAAGCATGATGGCCCAGGTGTATTATCTATGGCTAATGCTGGTCCTGGAACTAATGGAAGTCAATTCTTCATCACTCACGTGCAAACACCTTGGCTAGATGGTCGTCACACAGTTTTCGGTCATGTAATTGAAGGTCAAGACGTAGTTGATAGCATTGAGATGGGAGACCAAATCAAAAAGGCTTCTGTCACATCAGGATCTGCTGATGCTGATAAAGTGATTGCTAGATCAAAGAACCAAGTTGATGAGTGGAACACTGTTCTAGATTCTCAACTAAGCACTGTTCACTAAGCTTATTTAAGCTTCATCCCTTAGATACTTCGGGATGAAGCTTAAAAAGTATCTTTTGCTCTTCATTAAGTAAGAGCTCAGCTTGAAATTTCTTTCCGCTTTTAGACTTAAACCCCTTTATCACCCCTGTAGACCCTTTTTGTAGTAACTTTTCACACTGCTTAATAGTTAGTTTTTTACCAGCTATGGTTTTTGCTAAGACAAATGAGCAGCTAGAGCATGCAAATGCATTTGCCTTTTTATCTAGAGAGCTTTTGCAGTTAGGGCAAAAAAGCCCTTCTTTTTCAGAATTTGCTGAGGAAGAGGGGGAAGCTTTTAGGGTGTGAAAATCCCATTTAAGTTGCCCTTGGCTATTTAGCTCAAGGCAAGCGTCAAAAGGATTGCCTTTTTGAGTTTTAAAACCTTTTATCAGCTTAGTCCTCTTGTTTTTAAGCAGTTCTTTAACGGTAGCTTCAGATATAGCTTTTGAAGCTAGCTTTAGTTGTATTTTAAAGGGGCATTTTTCCTTATAGCGAGTGCAGAAATAGTTGTACTTTCCTTTAATGACAGTGCCTTTTTCGCAAGCAGGGCAGTTACCTAAATTTTTATCACTAGATACTCTAAAAGTAGGGGGAGGACTTTTACCTTGCTGTACTTTTTCTATAACTTCTTTAGTGAAGGATTTTATTTCCTGCATAAAAGTGTCTCGAGAATAGCTGCAAGCTACAATATCATTTAGCTTTTTCTCCCAACCTCCTGTCAGATCAGCAGAGAGAAGTTCTGGGGATAGAAGGCTATCAATAAGGTAAATGCCTTTTTCAGTTGGCTTTAGAGTATTTTTGGCTCTAACAATATACTTGACCTGGATGAGCCTTTCTAATATTTGAGCTCTAGTAGCAGGCGTGCCTAAGCCGCAGTCTTTCATTGCTTGACGCATCTCTTCATCGTCAATCTCTTTACCGGCTGTTTCCATAGCAGATAGGATACTTGCCTCATTATAGAGGGGAGGAGGCTTTGTTTGTTTCTCTAAGAGATTAACTTTGCTAGCTTCTACAGGATCTTTTTCTACTACTGCTGGTAAAAGCTGTTCATCTTGCTGCTGATCATCTAAGTATACTGCTCTCCAGCCAGCAACTTTAATGATGGTGCCTGAGCTCTTAAAGTGATGATTAGAAAAAGCAGATAAAATCTCAGTCTGTTCTTTTTCACAATCCTCAAGAAAAACTGCAACAAAACGTTTAATTACCATGATATAGAGGCGTTTTTCGTCAGAGCTTAAAGAGTTAAGGTGACAGGGCTTTTCAGTGGGTATGATAGCATGGTGATCAGTAACTTTCTTATCATCTACAATACGTTTGCTAAATTTAATAGGGGCAGATAAAAGCTTTTCTATAAAAGGAGTGAGAAAAGCTATGCTTTGCAGTTGCTTCAGCCTTTGAGGAACTTTTCCTTTTAAATCAGATGAAAGGTATCGAGAAGATGTTCTGGGATAAGTAAGAACTTTATGTTTTTCGTATAAGGATTGTAGGGTATTTAGGGTGTGCTCTGCAGAGAATTTATAAAGTCTATGAGCTTCTTTTTGCAAAGAGGTCAAATCATATAAAAGAGGGGGCTTTTCGTTTTTCTTTTTTTTCTCTAATTTAGCGATTGTGCCCTGAGAGTTTTGCGCTACTTGCTGAACAATCTGCTCTGCTTTATCCTTTTCGAAAAAACGTGTGTTTTTTTTCTCATCTAGATAAATACCTTTAAATGACCCTTTTTCATGTAGTAATTCAGCCTGTATCTCATAGTAGGTTTCGGGGGTAAAGTTCTGGTTCTCTTTATACCTTTTTACGATCATATTTAGTACAGGAGTTTGGACCCGGCCCACACTCATGACGCCTTGACCTTGGCTGTACTTAATAGAATAAGCTCGGGTAGCATTAATCCCAACGAGCCAGTCAGCTTCAGATCTTGATCTAGCAGATTCATAAAGGCTCTGGTAGGCACTTCCCTCTTTTAGCTGAGAAAAGCCTTCTGCAATTGCCTGGTCGGTCTGAGAAGAGATCCATAGCCTTTTGATAGGCTTGTTAACTTTAGTCTTCTCATAAATTAAGCGGAAGATAAGCTCACCCTCACGACCAGCATCAGTGGCGCAGATAATTTCTTCGCAGTCTGAAAGCTTACAAAGTCTTTCTATTGTCTTAAACTGCTTATAAGAAGAGGAGTGTCTAAGCACTTTGGTGATAAACTGCTTAGGTATAAGGGGCAGATCATCCAAAATCCAGCGCTTATACTTAGGGTCGTAAGCGTCGGGGTCGCAGAGCCCTACTATATGGCCAAAGGCCCAAGTAATACAGTATGACTGGCTGGCAAAATACCCATCTTTTCTATGATTTACTTTCAGGACTCTAGCAATGTCTTTAGCTACGCTAGGCTTTTCAGCTATAACAACTTTCATTTTGGTGACTTCATATGTGTTTTCTTTCTAACTATAATAAGCTATTAGCCGAGAAAAATAAAGCTTTTCAAAATTAATTCCCTTAGTTAACCTCATTGATGATGCTAAGTAAATCATACAAATATATCTATGCAAACACTACTTTCAAACTTTTCATGTAAAAGTCAGAAAAACAGCGGTTTAGATAAAGCAAAGCTTTTGGATCATGTTTACCATGATGATGAACTAGACCCTATACCTGAAAGGGTTGGTAGGGCCACCCCAAAGCCTCCTCCTGCTCGCTGTCACCCTTCTTATCAAGATTTGATGGGCCGAGTTCACTGTGACCTTAAGCTATTTAGAGCTTCTTTTGATGATGATGAAGAAGATACAGACGAGCAGCAGAAGAAATATGTTAGCATAGCTAACGGTATGATGGACTCACT
>JAACFD010000170.1 GCA_009937555.1 Chlamydiales bacterium
TAGTTTTGTCTCAGAAGCTGACTGGGGAGAAACAAAATCTTCTGATATTAAGCTAGGCTTAAAAGGATCTGCGATTTTGTATGGGGAAGAGGTAAGTTTATTTTATTGGCTTATGAGAAGGCCATGGTCTTCATTTAGAAAGCTAGTAGGTGTTTAACTATAATTGATAGGATGATCTATGATAGTTTGGAAATTTGTTACATTTGCTCTTTTAACCATTTTGTGTGTTTCATGTACTAAATATACAGACTTATCTGGAGAGTTCCCTCAAAAAGGTTTTGCAACCGCTCCTTTGGTTCAAGATGAGATTAAAGCTTAGTCTGAGTAGTTTACCGTAACCTGCACCTTCTCTTTTAAATCTTCATTAGATAAAGCATTGTTTTTATTTGCTTTCTCCTTCAAGATATATGGCATGTTTTGCTTGTATTCAACTTAGGCAAGGAAAGCTATAATGTCTAAACTAAAGGAGAAAAGTATGACCTATGAACTTCCTGAACTTCCTTATGGATATGGAGATTTGGCTCCTGTAATTAGCGAAGAAATCATGACAGTGCACCACCAAAAGCATCATCAGACTTATGTGACTAATCTAAACAAAGCTTTAGATGACTATAGAGTAGCTGAAGAAAAGCAAGATGTGCAAAAAATGATACAACTACAGTCTGCTATTAAATTTAATGGTGGTGGGCATGTGAACCACTCAATATTTTGGACAAATTTAGCTCCTAAAGGACAAGGTGGTGGAGAAGGCCCAAGCGGAGAGTTAAAAGCAGCAATAGATAGTGCTTTTGGTTCAGTTGATAATTTTATCTCAACTTTTAACACTGCTGTAGCCCCAATCCAAGGTTCTGGCTGGGGATGGCTTGGTTACAATCCTAAAAATAAGTCGGTTGTAATTGCTACTTGTCAGAACCAAGACCCTTTATCTACTCAAGGTTTAGTGCCATTATTAGGAGTAGATGTGTGGGAACATGCTTATTATCTCCAGTACAAAAACCTAAGGCCAAAATATCTTGAGGCTATTTGGGATATTGTAAACTGGAAAAATGTGGAAGAGCGCTTTACAAAAGCTAAAGCTTAACCTTCCCTAAGTGTAGCAGGGCCCTCTCTATTCTCGGGCCTTGCTTTATCTCTTCCATAGTAAGTATCAATTAAGCTAAGAGCTTTTTTGTCTAAGTTAAATAAAAGCTTTTCATGCATCCTAATATCACAAATTACATCTTTCCACTCCTTTAACTGCTTTGCAGGAATGAAGTTGTTGCGGTTCTCGTATTTGAGCAACACAATACTGTTTGCGGTTTTGATAAAGCGTAAAAAAGCAATTTTATGGCCTTCAGATGGGAAGGTGCTCTCAAGGAGTAGGCGTACTTCACCTGCAGTTTCTAACTCTTTATGAACTTGTATTTTGCCTGACTTTTTAGTTACTTCTTTTAGGCTTTTTAACCATAGGCGAACATATTTTGAAGCGTCATCCAAATAAGTTTCAGCTGTTAGTGAAAAACGCTGGTCCCAGTTTCTCAGATTGCTACCTTTTGGCTGATAAATATATTTAAAAGTCCAGGGTTTGGTGTATTCATGCACAGACAACTGAAAGTTATCTTTAGAGGCTCTTGGAAATGAAGCGTCATAGCTAAGTAAGTAGTAGCCTGCTTGGCTTCTTGTAATTAAGCCAAGCGGTTCATGTTCATAGCCTTCATTGAGGACGCTAAGGTTATGCTCATCTCTAAAAGCTAGGTCTGGAAGGTTTTGTAGCTGAATCAAACTATTAAGTGAGGAAATAAGCTCAGGAGAGGCTGTTGTATCAGAACGTGACCATGTGAATGTCTCTTGAACCTTAGGGAGTAGCTCTGCGATTTTTTCTTTACTCTGACAAGAACTTAGCAACATAAGACAAACAGTTAAAAAAGAGAAAAAATACTTCATAATCTACACCTTAATAATTGAGCTCATTTTGGCTAACGTTAGCTTAAAGTAGTAGTAAGTGCCAAGTACTTTTTACAGGGTATTTTTACTTCGTATATTCACTTTTTTTGTTGATGCTTGAGAGGGGAATTTCACCCTTATACAAGTGGTAGTAAAGAGTAGAGCCTCCTGGATTTTTCTCTTTTACTAAATGCCCTTTTAACTTTGAAGGGTCAATCTCTAGGATAAAGACTTCCTCTACATCTTTGAAGAACTTATTCACAATACGGTCGATTTGACTTAACTCACAAAAGTGTATAAAGTCCTGATCACTAGCAGTTAGAGATAGTGTTTCATTACTTAGGCTTAATTGTTGTTGTGATACAATTTTATATAGGACTTCGGGGAGTGTTATGTCTGATGTTAGCATGCTTTAACTCTTATTTTTCAATTGGTTAATAGAATCTATGAAAGGCTCTTTATATGAACGGTATAATTTCCCATCTTCTTTTGCGTATTTGACAGCTTTTTGTTTAATAGCTGCATATTCTTGCATTTTTTCAGGATGAGAGTTTAGTGAGTCTCTGAAGTTAAGCATAGTATAAAATTCATCATTATGTAATGAGAAAAGGTGAATATGATAATTTTGTACCTGATCATTTTCAGTGGATTTATGCTTTTTAAAAAATAAGCGGTTTTCAGTGCTAAAGCTTTCTTCAAAAAAGTAGCCAAGGGATTGCAGTAATTCAATAGCTTGTTTTTGCTTACTTACTTCTAATTCAATAGCAATATCAATAATGCCTTTTCCTCCTAATCCCACGACAGCTGTGCTACCCACATGCTCTATTGACTTTGCAAAAGGGATTTTTTGCTCTATTTTTTGCTTTTCAGCTTTGAATAATGATGGGTAAGATGCCTCGTAGGGCTTAAAGGTATACTTTGACATAGCTTTTTACATTAACCGGGTGGTTTAGTTTTTGAAAAATGTATTATAAAAGTGCTGGGTAATAAATTCTACAGCAGCATCTTTCAAGTGTGTTTGGTCAGAAATCCACACGTTTTGAGGGTTTGAAATAGTTGCAATTTCATATGAAGGGAAGTAGTCCACTAGGGGGTCTTCATCTAAGATTTGATTGACAGCTGATCTTAGAGTAGATTTAGAGTAGCAATTTGCAGTAATGGCATCTTGTGAGGTGAAAGTGAGGCCAAGAGGCACTGGAGAAACTGTAAAAATGATTTTTAACTCCTTTGAAACTTGATTTCTCAACAAGCTAACTATTTCTTTTAGGCAAGATACAATATTTTCGTGGTTTTGATTAAAGAAAACAAAGCGGTCTGGGTGTGATTTCAAGAGCGAAAAAGGAGGGTGGATGTTTTGTACAATATCAAGCTCTTTATCAAGCCATGTCTCTGTCATGCCTAGAGTAAATATAGCACAGTCAGCATAACGGATCTGCTCAATAGAGTTTTCAACAAGAGCGCGAATCTTTAATGCTTCTTTTTTGCTGCCATTTTTAGTGTTTTTAACTTGAGCGTCAAAATAGACATCATCTCTTATTTTTATAAGGCCATCATTAAGTATTTGTTTTTTTAATAGTACTCTTTCTAGTTCATTAAGCATGGATAGAGGAGAGTATTTATTCAGGATTGAACGAACTCTATAGGCTTGCTCGGGCTTTTGCAACTCTTCTTTTAGCCCAGTGAAAGATTCATCTAGTAATTCGTGGGGGATTGTAAAATCTTTTAGTAAAACATTAAGGCCTCTTTGTAGTAAGAATTTCTCTATTTCCCGTACAAAACAACTTCCCATTGTAAAAAAGCTGTTTTGGGAGGAAAGGATAAATTTAGGTTCATGGTGAACCGCTACAAAATTATGGTTTTGGATTCTATGGGCTGCTGTATTCTCTTCCTGATCCACTCCATATCGTGCTCTTGGAGTGCAGTAGCGACGATAAGCATTTTTTTTACTTTTGCGGATAGCTTCTGAAAAGGTAGTTATCATGATTGAACCTATTGTTTTATGGTAGATTGACTTGTAGCAGGTAGTTTTTTTTTCTACAAGACCTCTAGACATGCTTATCTAATGTCTTCTACTAAAATAAAATTCCCTAACCATTTCATAGTCTCTTCCTCTATAAAGCTCGTATTTAAGGGGTTTTCTTAGAAAATCCACATGGTTTTTTGAGGCTATTGGGGGCCTTATTGAATAGTCGTATATAGACCTATATAACTCAGAGAAAGCATTAATGCTTTCTGAGCTAGAGAAAAACCACAAGTCTTCTAAAGCTAAACCTTCATCTCGGATTGTTTCTACTGCTTCAATAGAATATTCTTTAAATACTACGGGGTTTCTATGAGAAGCATAAAAATAATTAAGGTCATAGTTTGAAAATATAATCTTTTTAAAAAAACATAGATCAAATCGTATCAGCATTACAGCATCGTAAGAAAAGCCTTTTTTCCTCTCATATTGCTTTTTGAGTTCTACTACTTTTTTTGTGCTATACCAGCGGCTACATGCCCTATGAACAAGTTTGTTAAGTTGAGCAATACCTTTTCTAATTCCATGTTTTTTTAGAATAGGAAAAACAGATTTGAAGTGCCTGACTTGGTTGACTAGTAAGGGAGTTGAGTGAAAATCAACCTGCTCTTCAAATACAGCAGCAGTAGGTTGATAAAGGTCATTAATTTCTTTTTCAAAATCTTTTGACCAAGAGTGCACAAAAACATCTACGTCACCATTCACATCTA
>JAACFD010000171.1 GCA_009937555.1 Chlamydiales bacterium
GGATGGATGCATAATGGGTCTACCCTTACCCTTCCTCTATACCTTGTGATTCAGGCCGCAGTACTTACTTTAGGATATAGTTTTGCAAGTTCTAGTAAGACATTACTAGAGGAAAGAGTGCAAGCAGCTTAAGTTCGAAAAGCTCTTTACAACATACATAAAAAAAGCCTGTCAAGGTTTGACAGGCTTTTGCAAGATTTGGAGGTGGAGAGAATCGAACTCTCGTCCTAAGTAAGTTACGTACTAACGTCTACATGCATAGCATCTTAAAAATACTTTGGTAGCCATGTAAGATGCCCCACTAAAACCAAAGTCTCCTCATTTAATCTTAAGCTGTGCCCTAGAAGAGAAGGTTCGGACAGTAGCTTGTACTAGAGAATAACAACGATAGCAAATAACCCCCTAGCATGTTAATCACTATCGAGCCACTTAGACGGTTAGGTCTGAAGCGGCCATCCATTTAACGAAAGTTAAATTACATAGCAGCTACAGCTAAAAGACCTCTTTCAGCGTTTGCAGCATCAGCTAAGAAACTTCCGTCAACTTTTTTGGAATTTCCGTTTAAAATAATTCGGCTTTTTTAGGAGGCCAGCCGATCCTCCGCATGCAATTAGTGTTTCGCTTCCTAGTCGAAACCAGTACACCCCCATAGAGGAATACAAACTAATTTAAGCGATAGTGTAGCAAAAAAAATGATTATTTACAATATGATGGATCTAAAAAAAGATTTTATCTTATTGATAATGTATGGTTTGGTAAAGGCTTACCTATCAATTAGGTCACGGTTTGTGCCTATAATTTCAAGGACTTTAACCCCAAAACTATCGTCAATAACCACTACTTCACCTCTAGCAATGAGAATATCATTAGCAAATAAATCTACCGGTTCTCCTGCTAATTTATCTAATTCAACAACATCACCCTTATGAATGTTAAGGATTTCCTCTAGAGCTAGCTTGGCTTCACCTAAACGCACCTCTACATTCACTTTAACGTCTGAGAAACGCTGAATTTCAGTAGGGGGTAGGTTTGCAGCTTCAGCTAGTTCTTCTAGCTGTAAGAATTTAGCTTTTGAGATAGAAGGTTTTGAGTGCAACTCAGTCTCTTCACCTTCTTTGTCTTTCATAGCTTTTGATATTGACTCTACTTCATCTGGTGATAAGTCGTCGCTCATAACTTACTCCTCTTGGACTTCGCTAGTAATTGAAATGCCCTTAAATTTACCACAAATACCTGGTGTAGCCTTAAATTTATTAGCTCCTTCAATACGTATATCAATAGGGTGG
Organism: Chlamydiales bacterium; assembly: GCA_009937555.1. GTDB lineage: Bacteria > Chlamydiota > Chlamydiia > Chlamydiales > JAACFD01 > JAACFD01. The sequence continues at coordinate 1,287 of JAACFD010000171.1, forward strand.
CGGGCTTTTTGGTTTAAGCTGACAATATCACCAGGCTCTAGTGCTAGTACTTCAAGTAAAGTTAGTTCTGTTGTGCCTAATATAGCAGCAAGATCCAACTTGATTTTAGAGAAGTTATAGTGGTGTGCCTGTCTAATAACATCAGTTTGTTTAATAGAGTATTGTCCCCATTGCTGTGTGCCTAACTTAGCTGCAATAGGATCAAGGTTAACGTATGGGATACAGATGGTGATAATTCCTGTTGCATCTCCATTCATTGTCATGTTTAGAGTAATAGTAATACAAACTTCCTGCTGTGGGATACTACGGATAAACGCAGGGTTAGTTTGTACTTCTTGGGAAGAAAAATTAATGTTTAAGATATACTTCCAAGAGTCTCCTAAGGTGTGTAGTAACTGGTCAATAAACTTTTTAGCAACTGCTGTTTCTACATCAGTAAAGTGTTTACTTTCCTCTTTTGATCCACCTTCACCACCAAGTAGCCTATCGATTACAGGGAAGGAAATAGAAGGGTTAGTTTCTATTAGTCCTATACCACTAAGTGGCTGCATATCAAAAGAACAGATACAGGTAGGTGTATTGAGTGAGTTGATATACTCCGAAAATGTTTGCTGCTCAACCTTAATGAGAGACACATTGATAGAGGCTCTTAAAAAAGCTGATAAAGATAATGAAACAGCTTGGGCGTATGAACTATGGATTAAAGAAACTGTATTTCTCTGCTCTTCAGGAATACGACCAGAACGGATAAAGTTATATTCTACAATATCATCTTCACCGCTGTCATCTTCTTCATCCGATGCTTCTTCAGCAGAAGGAGTCTCCTCAGATGCCGTTTCTTCTGCTGGAGTTTCCTCTTCAGAAGAAGTTTCCTCTGCAGGAGTTTCTTCTTCCTTTTTTTCTTCTTCTTCGCCGTCTTCAGGAGGTGCCACAGGTAAACCTCTTTTGTTATTTAGCCAGTTTGAGTCACAAATTTAGAAATGAGTACATCTCTGACTTGTATCATGTCTTCAGTTGACTGCTGTTTTTCGTTAAAGGTGTTAAACACTCTTTCTTCAAGCATCTTCTTGATTTCTCTTACAAATGCTTCTCTTTTGTGTGACCCGTAGATTAACTCTTCGCGACTTTTATTCCCTAAGATCATGTTGATGCCATCAGGAAGTCTACCAGGAGCTTCTACAGATAAAAGTTGGTTAACCATCTCTGCTTTATCTACATCGATAACAATTGAAAAACCTAAATCAAGGTAAGACCCATCTTGGAGTTGGTAGATTTGAGGTTCAACGACAAATTCTGTTGTAGGCTTTTCTACAGGCTTTTCATTTCCACTCTTAAGGTAGAAAACCGCTCCAATAGCCCCAATTGCAATAACAATGACGAGTCCTAGCATAATCCATGGTACCATACTTGGTTTCTGGGTTTGAAATTCTTCATCATTTTCTGTTTCTTCAGCCATAATATCCCCTTATGCCTAGCGCAAAAAGTTTGATAATCTTTAACTTATTAATAAAGTATTTAGCTAATTTAGACTATATATTTTTTATCTTTTCCTTCTTATATGTATTTCTACTCTTCTGTTTTTTCTACGCTCAGAATCTAACTTAGCGTTAGGAAGAATAGGTACATTATCTGCTTGAGAAGAAAAGGTTATTCTAGACCGGTCTGTTAAGTGCTTTCTAAAAAAGAAGCGGTACATCTCAACAGATCGATTAAAGCCTAGTTCCATGTTCATTCTTTCAAGCTCTGAAGGGCTTCCTTTTTTAGTGGAAATAGAATCTGTATGCCCCACAAAATGAAAGTCGTAATTAGTTAGTTTGCTCATTTGCTTTGCTAAAGAATCATACATAGGTAAAACCTTTTGAACTTCTGAAGCATTAGGGTCAATAGCTGCATCTTCTTTTCCAAATACACCGAAAGAGGGGAGTACTAATACGACTTCTTCATCTTTTTGTATGATGTGCATGCCACCAGAAGTTCCGATAGCTATAATATTTTGTACCGCATCACTTTCTTCGTGCTGGACGGGCTCTGTGAGGTCTATTCTCTTATATTCAGCAAGAGGTTTAAGTGAAGCTGGTTTAACTGAAGATTTAGCAATAACTCTTGGTGATTCTTTTACTGATGGAGTGGGTAGCGTTTTTAACATAGGGGCATAGTGATAATATTCCATGATACCAAGGGCACCTTTAATAGCTCCTATTTGAGCCTGGAATTTAACAACTTGGATTGTGGACATAGTAAAAAGGAGGATGAAGAACGTCAATAGTAACGTCATCAAATCCCCGTATGTCAACATGAAAAATGGAGCGGTTAGCTCTTCTGGTCCTTCTTGCTCAGCCATTTCTGCCTACTTTAGGTTAACCTTCATCGTCTGCAATAAGTTCTTTCTCTTCAGGAGTGATGTATGCCATAAGCTTTTGACGTACAATTCTAGGGTTATCTCCATTTTGGATAGATAGAATTGCAGACATCACAATTTCTTTATTCTTAATCTCTGCAGCCGTTTTAATTTGTAGTTTACCTGCAACAGGAATACAAAACATGTTGGCCATCATCGAACCATACATCGTGGTGATCAAGGCAACCGCCATTGAAGGTCCAATTGCGTCAGGGTCATCCAAGTTGGCAAGCATGGCAATTAAACCAATTAGGGTTCCGATCATACCGTATGCAGGCGCCATTTCACCCCACTTTAGTAGCATTGCTTGGTTTTCAGAATGTCTTGCCCCTAGGGAGGAGATTTCCAGTGTCATTAGATCTTCAATTTGTTCTGGAGCAGCTCCATCAATTGCTAGCTGCAGGCCTGTTTTTATAAAGGGATCTTCAACTTCTTCTACTCTGGAGTCTAAAGCAAGCACTCCATTTCTTCTTGCTTCAGTAGCGTAGTCTACAAGCTCATTAATTAAGTCCACATATGCTGTGGTCTTAGGATTTGAAAAAATACAAGATTTTACAACAGGAGCAAAGCGCTTTACTGTTGACATTCGATAGGTTGCGATCATAGCCCCTAGCGAACCTCCGATGGTAAGTGCAGCTGAAGAAGGCTGATACACAAACAAGGCTAAAAGCAGCGGGATATCAAAATTAACCGCAAGCACCATACCTACTAAGATCATGAAGTAGGCTAGACCTAGACCTATAGCGGTAGAATTATCTATTTTCATGTTTCTCTCTCCAAAGTATTAACTCACTTAACGGCAAAGCGCTCAGAGAAGATGTTTCTTTTATAGTTTGTAATCTTTTCCTGAACTTCATCAGGCTTTTCTCTTACTAGTTGATTTTCACCATTCGATAGAGAAATAAGGGTATCTCCACAGTCTTC
>JAACFD010000015.1 GCA_009937555.1 Chlamydiales bacterium
GCCCCCTCAGCTGAATTACCCTCTTACCTAATTCAATAATACGATTCCAATTGCTCTCTCTTTTTAAGACCTCTAATTGCTGAAAAAACTCTTTTTCAGCAATTTCACATTCTGTAGCTAGACTGCAAGTGCCCCCCTGACTTGAGAATACTCCTGAAACTTCTTTATTCATAGTATATACCGCCTGTATTATAAGACATTCTTCTCAGAAACTGTTGTGCAAAAGTGACATATTACATAATTGGTGAATATTTTTTTACTATTTAAATTGAATTCTGTTTATCTAAAAACTATAATTTATTTTAATCAAAACAACCCCTATCAAGGTGACAATGCACCTCTCAGACAATAATTCTACAAACAAGCTGCACAAGTCTAATACTAAGGGCACCCTATCTTTAATCATTTCTATTATTCTTGGAACTGCCTTAGGTTTTTTCCTCCGTTTTAATCCTCCTACAGAAGCTGTCTTAAAGGTTATTGAGTTTCCTGGGGTTATCTTTATTAACTTCCTTAAACTGCTTGTCGTCCCTTTAATATTTTCAAGTATTGTTACAGGACTTGCCGATATAGGCTCAGCAAAAGAGCAGAAAAAGTTAATGCGCTATATTATTCTAATTATTTTCTTAGGTCTAAGCATTACCTTTTTTCTAGCTATGCTTATCTCATTTATTTTTTGCCCTGAATTAACTAATTTTCAGAGCTCGTCTCATGTGGACACCAATAGCCTGGTAAGTTCTATCATATCTATTTTATATCGCTTAGTTCCCCAAAACTTCTTCTACACCCTATCAGCCCAGGATGGATTAATAGGGGTTCTATCTGTTTCTATTATCATGGGTATTGTAGCCAGCTATAATCACAAAGTTGCTGCTCCTTTTTTAAATACTATGAAGTCTTTTCAAAAGCTTATCATTAAAATGTTCCCACATTACTTAGTGAATATTGGTATATTTTCAATTGTCGCCTACAAGCTAGCTTCTGAAACAAACCTATCTCAGACAATATCTGTTTTAGGTAGGTTTTTAATGGCTGAAACAGTAGCTTACCTACTTATTATTTTTATTGTCTTACCAACATTTCACTTCCTACTCACTAGACAAAACCCTTTTAAGCTGATGAATATTATGAAAAAAACGTTACTATTTTCATCAGCTACTGCCTCTAGTACAGGAAGTATCCCCTATACCTTAAAAGCTCTGGAAGAAGCCAAAGTGGACTCTAGAATAGCTAATTTTTTTATTCCTTTTGGCTCAGCTATCAATATCTGGGGTAGTGGTTTTCACAAACCTTGCGTGATTTTCTTTTTAATGTACTTATCTAATACTCCTCTTAACTTTGAGCTATTATTTTTACTCTTTATATTATGCCTAATTTTTGCCACTGGAGGAGCTGGTATACCTTCTGGCTCTATTATGGTCATTCCAGATATGTTAGGAGTTATTGGAGTACCAGGAAACCTTGTCAGCTATATATTACCCATTGACTGGCTTGTTGATAGATTGCGCACTCCTGCAAATGTTTATGGAGATGCTGTAGGTGCCTGTATCTTAGATCATCATGAGAACAAATAGTCAGTAATTAATTTATAGCAATTTATGCGCTATTTATTTAAATTTCTGACCTTTTACTGATAGCCTTTACAAGCTGAGGGTCTCATGCTTTTTTTACCTTTTATGATGTTTGCTATGTTCGCAAGTATTTTCTCAGTAGGAAAACTTGCTATGGTAGAATCTGGTCCACATTTCTTAACCGCCTTTCGCATGATCATTGCGAGTCTATTAATGCTTCCTATTTGTGTATTAAATAAAAAGTACCACTTTAAAATTCGTAAAAAGCACCTTTTACCTCTAGCCTCTCTTTCAATTTTTAATATCTTTTTTACTAATGCATTAGAGTTTTGGGGGCTACAATTTTTAACAGCCGCTAAGACCTGCCTTATTTATAGCCTCTCCCCCTTTATTACCGCTCTAGTGGCTTATCTTTTTTTAAACGAACGTATGACTAAGAAGAAATGGCTAGGTCTCATTGTGGGTTTTATCGGTTTTATCCCTATTCTCATTTACCAGTCTGCTGGTGAGTTAGAGCTTAAGCACCTTGGTTTTTTCTCATGGGCCGAACTAACTGTTATCGGAGCTGCAACCAGCGCTGTAATAGGCTGGGTTACTCTTAAAGCTCTAGTTGAAAAAGAACACATGCCTACCCTACTTGCTAATACTATTAGCATGTTTTTTGGAGGGCTTATCGCCTTAGCAGCCTCATTTTACTTTGAAGATTGGAGCCCTACCCCTATTAAGTCACTACCCATATTTCTTAAGTGGGGCTCTATACTCTTAATTGTATCCAACCTTATTTGCTATAATATGTATGGCTACCTTTTAAAACGCTTTAGTGCCACTTTTATCTCACTTTGTGGCTTTAGCTCCCCTTTATTTGCATCGTTATATGGATGGTTCTTACTTGATGAGGCAGTGGGGCTTCCCTTTTTCTTATCTTGTGGGATTATATTTTTAGGTGTTTACTTCTTTTACCAAGAAGAACTAAAGAAAAAATCATATCTAGAAAATAGTCATGTAGAATAAGCTCTAAGAACTTTCGCTGCAAACAGACGTAATAAAGAAGGATAGTTGCAAAAGTTCTTAGAGCTCAGAAACTTGTCAGTTACTTAGTCAGCCTACTTATGTAGTGGCGAGATTTTCAGCATCTAAGGATCCTTGACATCTTAAGAAAAAAGATAATTTATACAAGAAAATTAAAATATTTTTTTTACACTTCAAATAAACACCCTAGCTATGAACTTTCCCAAGCACAACAAAAGCTACCTAATTGCTACCTCACTTGGCTGGTTAGCCCTTATTATCTGGTCTTTAGCTGCTTCATTTGCAAGCTTTGTAAAGTCTATTCCTCCCTTTTTACTAACGGCCTACGTCAATGCTTTTGCCCTTACTTTTAATTTCTTCTTTCATCAGTACAGTTGCTACATTGATAAAAAACCAATCAAGCTACCTAAAATGCCTAAGCTAGATAGAAGCTTTTTTTTAATCCTTTTTTCTTTGGCATTTAACCAACTCTTTTTTTTAAGCGCTTTTAAATATACACGAGCAGAAGAAGCTGACTTGATCATCTATCTATGGCCAATTTTAGTTTTAATATTAGTAAATATTTTTGTTAGCAAAAGCAATGCTCTATGGGTCTACCTAATTTGTGCTTTAATTAGCTTTACTGCCCTTGCTCACTTCTTGTCTGAGGGAGAAACTCTATTTACTAAGCTTGACCGGGGACATTTACTTGCTTTATGCTCAGCAATAACCTGGTCTTTGTATACGGTATGTGTAAAGAGGTCCCCCTCAAACCAAGACAATACCCTCATCTATACTTTTGCTTTTACCGCTCTATTTTTCTTTCTTATCCACTTTATTGAAGAGCAAAGTTACAGACTAAACTGGCAAGAATACAGCGTTCTTTTTGTTTATGGCTTTGTCATACAAGGGCTTGCCTACAAACTATGGAATTATGCTATTGTAAACGGCTCTTATAGTGCCCTATCATTACTCTCCTACCTGAACCCCCTACTCTCAATTGGCTTTCTTATTATCTTTGGTTACACACAGTTTTCATTCTCTCTTATCAACACATGCCTTATTATTTCTCTTTCTTCTTTAATAGCTTTTCTCTACCGCTATTTAGCTTTTCCCTATCAAAAAAAATCTTTACCTTCTGAAGAGTAAAATAACTTGATTAATATTATTTTTTTCCTCTAAAATTTATGGTTTAAAATAAAAAGACTTAACGCTTAGGAGCACTAAAATGGCTAAGTCAGCTAGAGAGAAAGTTAAATTAAAAAGTACTGAAAGTGATGATTGTTACTGGACAGTAAAAAATAAGAAAAAGACTACAGAAAGACTTATTCTTAAGAAGTTTGACCGTAAACTTCGTAAGCACGTAGAGTTCAAAGAAGCTAAATAGTTTTTAGCTTCTTTATCTATCCCCTTATATATTTTCTCGTTTCTTTTAAATATATAATCCGTAAAATGAGCTATCTTTTCATGTTACCCCCTAAGTAGTAGGGACATTATGTTTGAATTATCGATAGCTCTAAAATACCTCCTACCTAAAAAAAAACAGCTTTCTCTATCCATTATTTCGGTGATTTCTGTTTTTGTAATTTCACTGGTTGTCTGGCTTGTCCTCGTTTTTCTGTCAGTTACTAATGGAATGGAAAAAAACTGGATTGAAAAGCTCGTAGCTATTAATGGACCTGTCCAAATCACTCCAAAGCCAGCCTACTTTAGCTCTCACTATTACCTAATTGATAGTATCTCCCTTAGCTCTGACTACCAGCTTAAATCAATAGAGCAAAAATTACATTCACCTCATACTAATCCCTATGACCCCAAAACAGACCTAGAAATTCCTGAGTACTGGTCACCTCCACTTAAAAATGCTAAGGGTGAAATGCTTGACCTTGTAAAAACAGCATTTAAAAGTCTGGAAACTCTTAGAGAAGATTACCCCTCATTAAAAGCTACGACCTATGAAACAGCCTATGCAGCTTTTAATATAAAACTTATAAGGACTCAAAAAAGCCTTTTTCCTAGGCAAAACTTTAATACTTCCTCTTTGTTGACTCAGACAGGTCTAGTCAGTTCTATAGACCCTTCTGTATCTAGAATCTCAAGCAATATCCTTCCTCCTGATGCTAAAGATATTGATAATTTTATGCACTCCAGCCTTTTAAGTTCCGAAGATTCATTTGACCTCACTACTAACTTACAACAAGAAGAAGCATTCCGGAAGAAAGCTGAAGCATTTTTCTCTAACTTTGAACTATTTTCTGTTAAAACTCCTATTACAGGTTGGATACTTCCACATAAACGAATCAACCATCTAAATCCCTGCAAAGCTCTAGTACTCAAAAACCATGATGAGATTGAAAAGATTTTTCTCCCTACAAAAATTGAAGAGTACAATCAACTTAAAAACCGTTTTAAAGAAAGACGGAAAAACTATACAGAATCTCAATTAAGCATCTCTAAGGGAAAAGTTACTTGTATACAGAGCAAGGACAAACTTGAGATAGACATTACCGATAGGCCTATAGTACTTTTAAAAGGTACTAAGCTAAAAGCTAAATTAGATAAGCCTTCAATACAAGTAGCAAAGTCTGCAACTAACATCCTCCTAGATCTAAACTTCTCCATCCAGGGCGAGACAGTAAACCTTCAGTCTCCTATTGGGAATCTAGAACTTGAAGAGCTACAAGTAAAGACTCACTTTAAAAACCCTCCTAGCTTAGAGAGTGCTCCTCCCTGGTTATACTCATATGAGCAGTTGGATAAGACGGTACAATACCAACTACCTGAAGAACTCAATGGAGATGAACCTATTTTCTTACCCAAAGCTTTTAAAGACAAAGGAGCCAGACTAGGAGATAGAGGATATATTTCATATCAAAGCTCTACCTCCAGCTCAATACAAGAGCAAAAAATCACTTTCTATGTAGCAGGCTTTTTTGACCCTGGGCTTTCACCTCTTGGCTCAAGAATGACACTTATTTCTAAAGCAATTCCACAAATCATTAATAATGATACCGGACAAGAAGGTACCAACCGCATTACAGGTATTCGTGTAGATGTTCCTCAACTTTCTAAAATCCCTGCTCTAGAGAAAGAGCTTAAAAAGCAATTTATTAACAATAATTTAAGTGACTACTGGAAAGTAGAGAGCTTTTACCACTATGAATTCTCTAAAGACTTTATAGAACAACTTCAGAGCGATAAGACTCTACTAACTCTTATTGCTGTTATTATTATTATTGTGGCCTGCTCAAACATAGTCTCTATGCTCATACTGCTTGTTAATGATAAAACTGTTGAGATTGGAATTTTACAATCCATGGGCGCTACCTCCAGATCAATAGCAGCTATTTTTGGAGGTTGTGGAATTGCCTTAGGAGTTACAGGCTGTGCCCTTGGTACACTTATGGCAATGCTTACCTTAGCAAATTTTGATGTACTAGTATCATTTCTCAGCCAAATACAAGGACACAATGCCTTCAATGCAGCGTTTTATGGCGAAACTATCCCAACAGAACTAAGCCTAGATGCCCTGTATTTTGTGATAGGTACAACAATAGTTTTATCACTAATAGCTGGTATCATTCCGGCTATTAAAGCAACTTTAATCAAACCTACAGAAACTCTTAGAACTTAGAGCCTAGCTCTTTTGCAAACGAAGTTTTCCTTCTTGTAGTGTGTATACCTCATCACAAAGCTGGGCAAGTTCAGGATCATGCGTCACTACAAGCAAAGACTTCCCTCTCCCCACAGTTGATTCTAGCAAAATCTTTTGAACCTTTAAAGAAGTCTGGTGATCCAAATTACCTGTTGGTTCATCAGCTAATATTATTTCAGGATCATTACAAAGAGCTCTTGCCAGAGCCACTCTTTGCTTTTCACCACCGGAAAGAAGCTTAGAGCGAAAGTTAACTCTAGATGATAGACCTACATAATCCAGAAGCTCAAGGGCTCTTTTATAATTAGAAGAGGACTTTGCTACACTTTTACGCCCAATCATAGCGGGCATTAATACATTCTCTAATGCAGTATAATCCTCTAAAAGATGGAAAGACTGAAAAACAAAGCCTATTTTCTCATTACGTAAAGAGCATTCATTTGCACGCTCAACTTTTTCACCGCATATAAAAATGCTACCCTTGTCAGCTTGATCTAGCGTACCAAGGATGTGTAAAATAGTGCTTTTCCCTTCTCCAGAGGCTCCCATAATGCACATTGCCTTACCCTTTTCCAAGCTAACAGAGACATCATTAAGCACCTGAACCTTAGAGGGGTTTTTGAATGTTTTATAAATATTTCTTGCTTCTAGAGCATATTGCAATTCATTCTGAGAAGAGGAAGCTTTAGACATAAAAAATGCGCTTTACACCATGTTGTGCTTTCTAGATTAAACTTAGCTGTTAAATTAACTTTCTGCTATAATTAAATCAATTCATATTTAAATCTTAACTAATCTAAATAACTGACTGTATATGACTATAAAGAACTTTTTTCTAAGCATACTCCTCAGCTTTTCTCTTATAACTCCCCACTGCGCCTTCCCTAAAAAAGACTTTACAAAAGCTGGTGATATCCTACAGGTAGCTATTCCTGTAACAGGCGCTGCTATGACAGCATATAACCAAGACTTAGATGGTCTTTGGCAGCTAAGCAGAACAATGGTTATTAACCAAGTAACTGTCGAGCTAATGAAAAGAGGGATCAATGAAGAAAGGCCCAATGCTGGCAAGCACTCTTTTCCCTCTGGTCATACAGCCGCTTCATTTGCGGGAGCAACTTTTATCCACAAACGCTATGGTATTGAGTATGGATTACCAGCTTATCTTTTAGCTGGTGTTGTGGGCGCTTCACGTCTAGATAGTAAAGCACATTGGCCACAAGATGTTGCCTTTGGAGCCTTCTTAGGTTTTCTAATAGGTCATTTTTCTACTAGTGCCTTTGATAAAAATGAGTCTGTCACAGTTTCTCCTATTGTAGGAGCTAAAGTGGCTGGACTAAACTTTGATGTAGAATTTTAAGTATTAAAATAAGCGAGGTAATTTAATGGACATTTTAGTTGTTGGTACAGGATATGTAGGACTGGTTACAGGTACATGCTTTGCCGAAATGGGACATAATGTTACCTGCTTAGATATCAATGAAGATAAGATTGAAAAACTTAAAAAGGGAATTATCCCTATCTTTGAGCCTGGCTTAGAGGAAATCATTAAAAGAAACGTAAAAGCTAATAGACTATCGTTTACCACAAGCTATGAAGAATCAGTCAATAAAAATTCTGTCGTATTTTTTGCTGTTCATACCCCTCCACAAGAAGATGGTTCCTCCGACCTTTCCCACTTACTTTCTGCTGCTGAAAGAGTTGCCTCTCACCTAGATTCCTACACCGTCTTAGTAAATAAATCAACTGTCCCCTGTGGGTCTGCTGAAAAGCTACGTTTTGCTGTTCAACAAGTATTAGATAAAAGAAGAGTCGACTTTGACTTCTCAGTAGTTTCTAACCCTGAGTTCTTAAAAGAGGGAGATGCGGTAAATGACTTTATGAAGCCAGACCGTATAGTTATTGGAGTAGATAGCAAACAGTCAGAACAAGTGATGAGAGAAATCTACGCACCATTCTCTTTTAACCATGAGAAAATGGTAATTATGGATATCCCTTCAGCTGAAATGACTAAATACGCAGCTAATGCCATGTTAGCCACTCGTATTTCTTTTATGAATGAACTATCTCATATCTGTGAAGAGCTAGGTGCTGATATTGGGCAAGTAAGAGCTGGCATTGGCTCAGACAATCGCATTGGCTATAGCTTTTTATACGCAGGTACTGGCTATGGTGGCTCTTGCTTCCCAAAAGACATTAAAGCCTTAAGTTCAACAGCTAAGTCCCTTAACCTTCCCTGCGATATCGTCAATGCTATTGAAAGAGTTAATGAAAGACAAAAGCACACTTTAATTAATAAATTAGAGAATTATTTTGCTGACAAGGGTTCTTTGAAAGGGAAAGTTATTGCTATATGGGGCCTTGCCTTTAAACCAAATACTGATGATATTAGAGAAGCCCCTAGCTTAACCATCATTGATCATCTACAAAAAGCTGGAGCTGAAATACGCCTATACGACCCTATAGCTATGGATAATGTCAAAGCGCAGCTAGATAACCATAATCAACTGACTTTTTGTGAGAGTGGCTTAGAAACTTCAACTGGAGCTGACGCTACCCTACTAGTGACAGAGTGGAAACAGTTTCGTTCTATTAAGATGACAGAACTCAAAAAAGTCATGAAAGGTCATGCATTTTTTGATGGAAGAAACCAGTATGATCCACAAAAAATGCAAGAAGCAGGCTTTGATTACTTTAGTATAGGTAGGAAGGCACTCTTTGCATCCAAGTCAAATGAAGCTGCACTAGTATAAAAATATAAGAGACATTTAAAGCTAAAAAGCATAAGATTTCTTGGAAAAACTAACTGCTGATAGAAAGATGCTCACACAGACTTCTTTACCAAATCAAGCCTTTCAAGAGTATGCGGCTAAAAAGCTCCCTTGTATAGAGAGTGCTTTAGATAAACTAATCGATGCTAATAGCAAGGTTTTATACTCAAGCCTTTTTAAAGCTGCCCGTTACTCTTTACTTGCCCCTGGAAAACGCCTTCGTCCCCTCTTGGTCTTAGCAACAGTACGAGCCCTTGGTGGTAATGAAAATGAAGCTGTTATTCCTGCCTCAACCCTAGAGATGGTCCATACCTACTCCCTAATTCACGATGACCTACCTTCTATGGATAATGATGACCTTCGACGAGGAAGGCCAACGCTCCATAAAGTCTTCCCTGAGGGCCATAGCATACTAGCAGGAGATTTCCTACTTACCTATGCTTTTGAAGTTCTTAGTAATAAATCTTCTCTTCAGGCTGAAAAATCCTTAAAACTTATCAATACCTTAGCCAAGTATGCCGGCTCCTCTGGCTTAATAGGAGGTCAAATTATTGACCTTGAATCAAGTTCAAGAGATGATATTACCCAGGCTATTCTTGAAGAGATGGACCAAGGTAAGACCTCTTCTTTATTTTCCTGCTGCCTAAGCTTTGCAGCTATTTTAAGTAACCGTGAAGACTTAATTCCCACTTTAGACCAGCTAGGAAAAAATTTAGGACTGATTTTCCAGATTATAGATGATCTTCTAGAAATTGAATCTACAGAGGATGCTATTGGTAAGTCTACCCATTCAGATAGCAATAACCATAAAGCTACCTACCCTTCAATTTTAGGTTTAGAGCAGACTAAATCTATCTTAGACCACTACCTAAAAGAATCTCTTGAAATGATCAAGTCAATAGAGGATCACGAATTACTAAGTAGTTTCTTATTTCTTATCACTAATAGAAAATCATAAACTACTCTTCACAAAAAAACTATATTTTCACATAGTGTAGCCATAATGAAGCAGGGAGAATACCATGCCCATAAAAATAGCTACAACACACCCATTAAATCTTTATAGAACTCTTCACACTAGATTAAATCTATCAAAAAATCAGCAGCTAGCTTCAGCTTTACCATCATTACTTGCTTCTTTTGCTTTAATTATTACAGCTTCTTGTAGCTACTGTTTTTACCGAAGGTTTTTTGAAAAACATAAAGTGATAGCTGCTGCCCCTTCTTTTATTACTATTGACACTTCCTTAAGTTCTAAGCCCTACAGCAGCTTTATAAGGGTATTAGCTGAAAGGGAGTGTTTTCCGATTTCAACTAATTCTTTCAAAGCATTTATCGCTACTATTCAAGCTAGGGAGTGTAAAAAGGGATATTTAGCTCTAGTGAAAAGCGAAAATCATCAGTTTTTTGAGGAAGTCCCTTACACCAGCCTCCTCATGAAAGAGGCTTTCGCTTCTGGAAAAACACCTCTTGACCCACAAACCCGAAATCCTATTAAGGCTATTTCAGTTATAGAAGTAAATTTTGAGTCGGGAAATGCAGTTCTTTCAGTCTGTAGAGAAGTGACTTGTGATTCTCAAAGTATACACCAGCTATTACCCTATCTAATTCATGAAACAAAGGAAGAAAGTAACTCCTCTAGTAGCTCTTTAGAGTGCATTATTTACTTAGGATGCTTAGCAATTGAAAACACTCCTTCAATAGTTGTAAACCTAATTGATCAAATTGAGTCTTTAGGATTATCTACTAAACTAAAACAGCGGTTTTATAATGAAGTTGTAGAAATATGCGATGATAGAGAATCTCCAGAAGAAAATATATTAATGCTAAATACTATCGCTAGTAAGTACCCTGAAAACCATCAGGTCTTTTTTATGCTTTCTCGAGAATATCTTTCCCTTTCCCCTCCAAATACAAAGCTGTCTATTGAAAGCGCTCGTAATGCTATTAGAATTTGTAAAAGCACACCTTCTCCTCCAACAAATTTTAGCTATTATTTTCAGCTATCAAGGGCTTTAATCTCTTCACAGAACATAGAATCTTTAAACGAAGCTCAACGAATCTTGTCTGTTTTTATCAACTCATCAATAGCACTTGAAAGACAAGAAGCTCTATACCTTACCGCTAGAGCACTTATTCATCCTCCTCAAGAAGAGGACAAGGTAAAGCAAGGAATTGCCATCTTAACAGATTTGAAATACTCCCTCCCTAAAGGCATAGACCCCTCACTTCACTATAGCTGTAACCTATTACTTCTTAAGGCCTATCTAAGATTTCCAACAAGTGAAACGCTAGCTGAATATAGGCACCTTTTCAATGAGGAGGTTTGTATTGACCATTCATTTAGTCAAGCTGTTGTAGAGATTTCTATTAGGTACTGGCTTGTAGTTGCAAAACAGTTTTCTAGAAATAGGCAAGAAGCTTGCTTAGCTATCATGGAAGTAAAGCAAAAACTTAACTTGTATAAACTCTTATCTCATAATCACGAACTGAAACCAACAGTGCAGCAGTTAGAACAATCTTACTTTAGTTTGATGAATGTAATAGTGAGAAGCTTTCTAGACGAATGCCTAGAAAAAGCTGGGGAGCAAAATACAGTAGAGCTTCTTGATCAAGCCATTACCCCTTTAGAGTCGGTCCAGAATTTAGATAACTGGGATATTACTAAAGCCTTAATAAAACTATACCTAAAAAAGGCTGATCTCATCACTAATGTGGGTGATTCTATTGACACGATTAACAAAGCTTCTGCTCTCTTATCGTCATATATTCTTATTTTAGGTTTTGATCACGAAGACCTTATAGAAACTCAGGATCTTTTTCATAAAGAATCTAGAAGAATTAATATGAGACATATTGAATCGCTAAGAGATCACCCTCTAAGCAAACCCGAAGAGAGGGAATGCTTTTTAGATATTAACAGCTTTAGCTCTTCAGAAGATGAAGCGTAATATCAGATGTTTTTTTACTCGCTATTAGTATTTTTTTCATCTTTATCACCACTTTTCTTAAGCAGCTTATTGTCTTCGCCTTCGTCATCATCTTCATCATCACCAGACTGACCCTGCTCAGCAGAAGCTGACTCTTGAGTAGAACTGCTAGTGCTACTCTCTAGCTCTGACTCACTGCTTTTTTCTGATTCTAAATCAACTTCTTCAATAATATCTTTTCTCTCTTCATCTTGGTCTTCACTCTCAGACTGTACACCTGAGCTTTCTGTTGAAGATTGTGTTGAGCTTTCCTGCTGACTAGTTCCTGTTGAAGTATCACTATCGCCAGCTTGTGATGAGGTATTTGACTCAGCACTACTACTTTCTGTTGTCGATGCTCCTTTACTTGCTCCATCTGCTGCTGGAACTTCTGAAGCTCCTTCTAGACCACCTGTATCTGTTGAGAAGTCTGCCCCGGAGTTTTCAACAGAATCTTTTTTCTCTAGCTCTGAACTCTCTATAACATCCTTACGATCCTCATCTTGCTCTTGGAAGCCAGAATCATCATTGAAGAACATGTCGCTACCACCATCATTTGGAGCTGCCTCGTCCATAAACAGATCATCTTCCATACCGTTTATGCCACTATCAACATCTTCAATAATATCCTGTCTTTCTTCATCTTGATCCTGGAACTCTCCAGACCCAGACATTACAGAACCTCTAGCTTCATCCATAGTAAAACCAAACTCTTCAAAGTCTGAATATTCTAAAACATCTAAATCAAGTTCTGCGGCAGTTGATTCATAAGAACCTTCATCTGCGCCTGCAGAGGATGATCCTAGAGATATCCCAAGCTCAGAAGCTGTTACAATTGAAACTGCAGCACTTGCTGCTGGATTAGTACTTGCTGAAGCAACGCCGCTCGCTTTACTTACAGTTTCGCTGATAGCTTCATTAATTTCTTGGTCACCATTACTTTGGAATAAATCCCCTTCAAATAAGAACTCTGCTGTTCCTAAGTTAAGCTGACCTCTAAGCTCGATATTTTCAGCGCCAATAAATAGTTCATATGGTCCTAACATCTCTAGGTTGCTACCTGGTGTTAAACTAAACAGATCAGTCTGGAAGTCCGCATTTCCATTAAGAGATAAGTCAGCATCCACTAAGATATCCTTACCAGCACGAGCTTTTAGATTCGCATCAATATAAGATGGTTCTCCTACAAATAAGATTCTACCATCTTTTGGATCTGTCTCTAAAGCTAGACTCTCAGGACCTGAGAAATATAGAGCTTCAATGATTAAAGTTCCTGTTGAATCATGTCCTAAAGCTACTTCTTTATTAGTCTTTAGTCTTGTAACTTCATCATTATCTAAGTGATATTTTGAGCTTAAATCACCGTAATCATTTAAGTACTCATTTAAATCGGCTTCCTTATCACCAACATGCATGATATCGCTGTTAGAAGAATATAGCCTAATATTTCCATCACCAGTTATTAAACTACCTTTAAGATCTATTTCAGCAGACTTTACTTCTACGTTTTCATTATTAGTCTCAATAAACTTCGTTTGATTGATAGTAAACTTACCAATCGCATCGTCGTTGCTATCTGCATCAGCAAATACAGATCCATCAGCAATAATGTTAGCTGCTAGAGTAATATCTTTATCAGCACTTAAGACCAGATCATTTACATAACTATCATTACCATTAAACTTAATAGATGCTCTTGGTGCTTTTGCTTCCATTTTGATTTGCTTTGAAATATTACTCATATCAAAGCCTTGGATTTCAAAAGATCCACCGCTAACATCTAAGTTTTTAGCAATTAATCTAGAGAACTCTCCTTCATCTAACTTATATGCACCGCTGTTATTATTACCTATAGAAATGTCTCTCATCTGAGAAGCTTCTAGAGTAATCTTATCTTTAGCTCTCATAGTTCCTTCAGATACAATATCTGTAGAGATAGCTGTTAAGTTACCTTCCATAGATCTGATGATGGTAGTCTCACCTAAGACCTTAAGCTGTCCGTGTGAAGATAGATCTGCATCTGCATTAATACTAATATCTTTAGTCGCTGTCATGTTTTTATCAATCGTAATGCCTTTATTAGCTTCTAATACAGCCTCACCATTCACTTTTAAGCTGTCTGTAATGCTAATTTCTTCACCTGCTACTAGGGTAGCTGAACCTTTAAACTCAATAGCTCCTGGAGTATCTTTCCCACCAAGCTGCATATTACCCGTAGACTTGAAAGTCTTATCTTTAGCAACAATTAGTTTCTCTGCTGTTTCACCATCAATTAAACCGTCTGCATTAGATTCAATGTTAAGATCTCCTGAAGTAGTTTCTAGATTTACCTCAACAGCAACTCCATTATCAGCAACTACATCAAGGCTGCTTACTACAAGGTCTTCACCATTAATAGTAACAGACTTTCCATCATTAATTGCTTTTAGAGTGATATTTTTATCAATTTTTGATGTTGCAGCTTCTGTTAAACTAGTTGCTGTGATATTCCCTGTTGTCTCATCACCAACTACTAAGTTACCTGTCTTAAGTGAAGATAATTCCGTTGCTGAGATGTGTAATCCCTCTACTGCAGGTTCCCCTTCAACAGCTACTGGCTCTACTCCACCTAGGAATATATCCTCTCCATCAGATGATCTAAAAGATATTTTAGCTCCTTGTGCAACAACTGGGCCTTCAATTACCACATCGTTAGCACTAATTACAAGGTCTTTTCCACTTGTACTTACAGCTGAAGCAAAAGTAAGATCACCAGCACCATTACCTTCACTATCTGCTGTTACAGACACTACACCCTTTGAAGCTAATTGCGACTTTACTGTGATGTCATTTTCAGCATTTAGGTTTAGAGCACCTGAGCCTCGAATACCTTTTCCAACAGCTTCGAGAGTTAGGTCAGTTTTTGCTGTTAGTGTAGTATCAGCTGTTAGTTTAATACCTATTTCAGTTTCTGAAGTGAGGTTTTCACCTAAAGCAAGTTGCTCTTCTTCTGTTAATACTGAGTTCCCTACTAACTCTAGAGTTCCTTCACTTGCTTCAATACTTCCATTGATATCAATCCCTGTTTTAGCAACAGCTTTTAAATTTCTAAAGCTTGAAGACTCAGCTCCTACTAGAGGATCCTCTCCTTCTGCAGCAACTTCTTTACCAATGATAATTTTAGAGTCGTAACCTCTAGCAATCAGGTTTACCTGACCTATATTAGCACTATCTTCTGATGTCACACCAGCAACAGCTAGCTCTTTGTTCTCTATTCCACCAAGATTTAAGGTATCTGCTGTGATATTTTCTAGCTCATCGCCATCTAAGTTAAATGTACGTGTTGCCAGACCTAGTCCAATAGACTTGTCTTCACCTGCTACTTTTTGTACGCTAAGGTTAACTGTTGCTTCTGAAGCATCTATATCTCCATTTAGTGCTATATCAGAAGCCTGAATATTTAAGTTATTGCCCTGGGTATCTAGTGTCTTATCAGCTGCAAGCTCAAAACTACCTACACCATCTGCATTAGTATCAGCTTCTATAGTTAAGTCGCTATCTAGTAAAAAGTCTGCTAAAATTAGTGTGCTTTCAACTGAATCTAGTGAAATGTTTGATCGGCCTAAGATCTGCCCTGATTCTGTCTCTAGCTTCAGTTCTTTTGCTGAGCTTAGTGTTTTGTCAGCAAATATCTCTAATTTGTCGCCTCCAGCATCAGCCGTATCATCAGCATCTGCATTTAGCGCTAGGTCACCAACTGTAGTTGTTACATTAACTTCAACTTTAATTCCATCATCAGCTTTAGCTTCAAGAGCTGTAAAGCTAGAGTCATTAGTAGCAAAAGTAATGCTTTCACCGTTAGCTGTAGCATCTAGTGACCACTGGTCAATATTAGCGCCATCAAGCTCTTCAATATTGTTAACTGTAATACTTCCTGATTCAGCCCCGCCAATTACTAACTTTTCAGTAGTAATTCGAGAGATTTCAGTTTTTGATAAACTTAAGTCACTTTCAGTATCACCAATACCTACATCTTGATTTAAAGTTGGCGTGATGCTTACTTGTTTAGCTTCTAACTCACCATATAAGCTAACATCATCAGCTTGTAGCGAAATGTTGGTAGCTGAAGTAAGCTTTTCACCTGTAGATATTGAGAACTCACCAGCTCCATCATCATTTTCATCTGCTGATAGGTTAACATCTCCTGAAGCTGTTACATCACCTCTTATAGTGATGTCCTCATTAGCAGTTAAATCAGCTTGATTTAAGCTAACTGCTTCACTTCTTACATCAATACTTCTTAGAGCTGTTGCGCTTAAGTTAGCACCTAGCTCAACATCACCAATCAGAGTGATGTCTCTATCTGCTTCTAAATCGATACTTCCAGTACTTGTTACTTTTCCTGTCTCAGCTCTGAGCTGTAGATCTTGAGCAGATTTAAACTCAACTCCATCAGCTATAGTAAGTGAATCATCCGAATCAGCAGTTTCATCAATATCAGCATTTAAGATTAAATCACCTTGAGTAGTGGTTAGATTCACATCTACTGTAATGCCATCGTCAGCCTTAGCAGTTACACGGTTAAAAGTTGAAGCAGCTGTTTCAAAATTTATTCTAGCGTCATCTCTAGTTGCATCTAACGTTAGCATCCCCTGCAGCTCATCACTATCTGCAGCTTCTATATTATTTACCGTAATATCACCAGAAGTAGCATCACCAATTTGTGTTGTGCCACCTACAGCCATACGTGATAGCTCACCTTTTGATATATCATAATCCTTATCTGCATTACCAAGACCTATTGAACCGCCGTCAGAGACTAATAATTTTAGATTCCCTGTTCCTGTATCTAGATTACCACTGAAAATTAAGTCATTAGCAGTTACACTTACGTCTGCATCTTGAACATTCATTTCATATCCAGACACATAGGTAAAGTTACCTTCTCCATCTTTATTACTATCTGCTTCAATAGTTAGGTCTCCAGCAGCATTAA
>JAACFD010000016.1 GCA_009937555.1 Chlamydiales bacterium
ATTAATAGGGTGAAGCGGTAAGTAGCAAGTCGATTAGCTTTTGAACTTTGATGAAGCCTGTAGATTAAGTGGTCTTTCAAAGTAAATAATAATGGGTGCTTAGAGTATCTTCTAAAAGCTAGTTCATAGCATTTTGTTTCTTCTTCATTATCTTGAGTCTCCTGATATACTAGAGCTTTTCCTAGGTATTCTAGAGGTGCTGCGGGGCTTTTATGCATCTCAGAAAATTCATCTAAACTTTCTTGTATAAATTTAGACTGTAAGGTGTCGGAGACAGCACTTTTAGCTTTTTCAAGAAGGCAAATTCCAGCCCTAAACATGGCTTCACGCCCTTCTGCTCTTCCAGGAAATACTTTAGCTATCTGACGATATTCTCTTAAAGCTTCAGTATAGTTTTTTGAGGCAAGTAGAATGTCAGGTACTTTAAGGCAATTTACTTTTATGCTTAAGCTAGACATAAAAACTCTAACATAAGGTAGAATAAAGTTTGAGTCTCGACTGATAAGGCCTATGTGTGATCCTACCAGTGGTAGGTGTGAGTGATGAGTAAAAATAAGTTTGTCATCTAAGAAAAACTGAATCCCTTGATCAATTTTTTCTATCCTTACCTGATACTCTCTGCCTACTCTTAGGTAGTGTTCTGAAATGCTTACTATTTCTAACCCAGACTTAAATAGTCGTGAAGTTCTTTCATTCTCTGAGCTTAACCACAAGCAGTAGCCATCATTTAAAAATGAGTTAACATTAGCCTCTGGTATCCCTATGAGGAAGCCTATCCCTTTGCTATTCTCTTCCAAAGTAACAGAGGTTTCAAGCTTAGTGTTATTTTGAAAAGACTCTTTGGCAATCATCAGGTTAACCCAGTCCACTTTCTCTGGGCTAGGTGTGATAGCCATTTCTTGAGGGATTAAAATATTTTCTTGGAACTGCCAGTGTTCTTTGTTGTGAATATCTAAAGCCGATACTTCTAGCCATTGACCACGGCCTTCTAAGTAGTTTCCTAGCTCCTCAATGATCTCTTCAACACTTTGGTAGCGGCGTTTAGGGTCGGGGTGTAAGCAGTTTTTGGCAATTCTTGAGAGAGCTTTTGGCACTTCTCTATAAGGCGCTAACTCACTAGGGTCTGTCCAACGTTCTTGATGCCATGTTCGTCTAAAATCGTTTAAAGAGCCTCTTTTGAAAGGAAAGTGTAGGGTTAAAATCTGATATAGAATTACACCAAGTGAGTAGATATCTGTTT
The DNA here is from genome assembly GCA_009937555.1 of Chlamydiales bacterium. Taxonomy (GTDB): domain Bacteria; phylum Chlamydiota; class Chlamydiia; order Chlamydiales; family JAACFD01; genus JAACFD01. The sequence continues at coordinate 1,241 of JAACFD010000016.1, forward strand.
GTTTACTTGCATCTTCACCCAAGGCTCTTTCTGGTGCCATGTAGGCAACAGTACCTACAACTTTTCCGGGGAGTGTCATACCGTTTGAAGTCGTTTCATCATCTTTAGAATCAGTCTCGCTTTCTTCATAAGGATGTGTGTCATATAGATATTTAGCAAGGCCCCAATCAAGAATGAGAACTTCTCCATATTGTCCAATAATAATATTTTCAGGTTTGATATCTCGGTGAATAACAGATTTAGAGTGAGCATAGGCGATAGCTTGACAGACAGGCAGAAAGTAACGAATTAATGATGGGATTGAAAAGCGATGCTCTTCCTTTTTGTGTAAATGACCTTTTTCCTCCCTTGCCTGCTTAAACAAGTCTCTTAATGTGTCGTCTTCTAGATAAGGCATTGTGTAGTAGATAAAGTCTTTCTCTTTTCCTAGAGCATAAATAGGAATAATAGCAGGGTGAGATAGCTGAGAGGTGATCTTAGCCTCTCTTAAAAACCGGTTAAAAATCATCTTCCGGTCTTTTAATTCTGGCTTGATTCTTTTGAGAGCTACTAGTCTTGAGCACACTTTTTCATAAGCTAAAAACACTTCTCCCATACCACCTTTACCGATTCGCTTTAAGATATCGTAATTGCCCAGACGAAATAAAGGAGGATCTTTTGGGGTGAGAGGAGGGCTAGGGGCATCCTCATTTAAGGTAGTTTGTTTATGAAGGTCTTGCTTATTTTTTTCTGCTTCTACGAGTAAGTTGTCCTGAAAGGGAAAGCCGCAAAACATGCAAAAATTTCCAATTTTTGCATTTAGCTCAGAACAGACAGGACACTTTTTTTCTAGGGTAGTGTTTTTCGCACTCATACTATTTCTTCAACGTAGAAAATACTTTAATTATATCACCACACTTTATCACATTTATTTCCCAAACAAAAGCAATAGTTTGTTCTTTGTTTAACAGGTTTTAAAGTAGTTAAATTTATAACTTTATATTTTTTAGCTTTATTAAGACTCTAGCATCCTAGAATAGAAGAGCTCTTTATTATTTTTTAACAATTCTCTTATAATCTGCATCTTAACGTTCATTGTATAGCAATTGTAAAAGGAGTTAGTAGTTTATGTTTTCAACAGTAGAAGCAGGAGGGTTTACGGGAGGAGCGCCTGATAGTGGTAGAGTTTATCCTTCTTTTCATTTGCCAATGTGGTTTGCAAGTGATAGCGCAACAAGAGGCGAAGCTGGTAAAAAAATAGCTAGCTTTATGATGATGCAATCTAATGAATTAAAAGGCTTTGCTGTGAGGTTTGAAGCAATTAGCTTATACTCAAAGCTTCTCTCAGGAAAAGTTCCTACCCACCAACTATCTAAAGAAATTGATATATTGCTTTGCAAGCAAATGATTTTGCTTGGTGATGCTTGGCAAGGCGCTACTAGAGAAGAGTTGTTAAGTAAATGCAATTTAATTGCTTTAGATGATTTGATACACAGTAGGTTGGGTACACTAGATTTATCTAGAGAATTTTTAGAATCTCATTACCTGGGAACAGATGTCTTTACCCGTGGTCAGCACTATGGTAAGCAAGCAGCATCAAAAGTATCTCAAGCAGTTTTATCAGGGTTAAGTATGGGGAAATCAGTCGGGAATGCGGCATGGAGTGGGGTTAAAACCGTAGGTAGGTTTGCTGTAGAAAATCTAGAGCTGGTAAAAGGTGCGGCTGATTTAGTAGGTTCCCTGTCAGATAGTAGAGAGCGACGTGTATATGTTCATCATGGGGAATCAGGTAGAGAAGAAAAAGATCCTATTGATACTCAAATTGAAGAAAAAGAAAGGCAAAGGGCGCGCTTGACTGCTGCAGGAGATAGTACTGAAGAAGTGGATGCTGCGATAGCTAGATTAAGGGAAGAAAAGAGAAAAAAAGAAAGAGCTTCTAAAGTAGATAGGAGTTCTTTGCTAGGAGCTCTTAGTAGAGGTGTTGTAGTCGCAGGTGGTACAGCACTTGCAGCAACAGCTTATAAAGCCCAAGGGGGAGTTAGAAGCTTAGAAGGTGTCGTAGAACAATCAGAAACCTTTCAAGGAACTGCTGCAGATGGTCTTATGCCGGCTAATTCTATGGGTAGGACACATGTTGCAAAGGAATATTTAGACTTTCTAATCTCTGATTTAACTAACTATCTTTGTGAGACCATGCACTTAGAGTATGATGATCCTACAGTAAGATTTGTAGAGTCTATGAAATTTGATCTAAGAGATGCAGCCAATGGATTACATGATTTAAGAGAAAGAAGAGTAGCGTTTATTAGAAAACAAAACCTTAGAGATAGTAGAGCTAACTATAGCTGGATGCTGACAGGCGTTGCTGCTGCTGTAGCTGCTGTCGTTCCTAAGCGATTCAGGTGGATCCCAGCCGCTGCTTCAGCTGCTTCTAGTACTGCTGCATTATGGTTTTCTTTTAGTAATGGGACAGATGCAGAAGAAAGAAAAGATATCTTAGGGATAGCAGCAATGGAGCTTGAGCGTTTTGGAGAACTAGCTGCAGAAACTTTAGAGTCTAGGGAAAAGACTATGGAGTTTATTAAGAATCTTGCAGATGATTTTGAAGGTTCTCTTGAAGATAAAGATGAGAGTATTATTGCTAAGGTTGGAAGAGGACAAGAAGAAGCTAGGACTTTACTTTTAGAAGCATTAAGAAAACAGATGGAAGCTAAAAAAACAGCAACGCTTTCCTCTAAAAGAGAGGAAAGAATCAGTATGCATTTACCTCCAGCCCCTACAACAAGACCTCTTGCTAGTAGAGAGGATCAAGATAGAAGATCGGAATTGGTTGCTGAGTAGAGTAACTATATTGATCTTAGAAGTAGTGGTGACCCAATGAAAACCTTAGCTAGCTGATGGTGCTTTTTTGGTAAAATAACCAGTTTTTTGAATGGGAAGTTTGAGATAACAACCTCTTCTGAAAGCTTTTTATTTTTAAAGCTTTGGTAGAAAATGATCTCCTTTACAATATCGTCTTCACTTAGAAAGACAAGCTGGCAATTTAATGGCTTTTGGCTACCTGAAATGGGGTGCAAGTCTGTTTCAGGAAATTCAATAAGAGTTGGAATAGAGTGAAAGTTATTAGAAAAGTCTAAAGTTGAATAGATATAACTATTCTTATTCACAGGGTCAAATTGGACTACATCACCTATGCCATACTGATTTTCTTTAAACCAGCCTAGCTGCATTTCTAGAGCAAATCTGCTTGGGAAAGAAGATTTTTTTCCTGTTTGGCGAAAGAAGCTAACAATGGGGTCTTCTCTAGAAATTTTGTGTAAGTCATCAAGAGTATTTATTCTAGGTCCTTTGGCCACTTTTTCAGGGTAAGCTTTTAAGTCATGGATCTCTTTTATCACCTGCCTGTCATCTAAGTAGGCAAGAGATAGATCTACAAGGCAGTTAAACATCCAGAAGGTTCGGTAGCTTTTGTTGGGGAAAATAAAGCCCAGGCCTTGATCTTTTTCTAGACCAGACCTACCCATCATTCCCCACTCTCTCTCTTCTTGAGTAATGGCAAAGTCAAGGAAGAGCTTTTTCTTTTTTAAATAGCCAAGTTCCTCAGCCTGTAGTTTTTTTACTTGAATGTAGGGTAGTTTCTGCTTGAGGAATATTTTTTCTTTTACAACAAAAGTCTCTTTTGGTTTTTCAGTGTAGTTGCTGTAGTATAAGTAGGTTACAGTAAAACTAAGGATGCATGCAAAAGCGTATAAGTAGACCCAGTTTTTCTTCATATTCCTCTTCTTGGGTTATGGTTTCTCCATAAAGTAGTTGTGCTATTCTTTATAACTTAATGGCATAGCTTGCTACAACTTCAAAATCATACGTTTCTTTTCTTTTTTTCACAGCTTTAACTTAAAAAGCTAGTAAAATACAAAGGTCATTTGAGTTAAAAGTAAAATCTTGTATAAGGAGCTTAGGAAAAATAAGCTATGTAGTAGGTGAACTTATGCGTTTATGGAATAGAAAAATACTATCCTTCTTCCTTTCTTTACTCATACTCTCGACTCTGAGTGCAGCTCCAAAAGATAGCGAGGATGCAGACTTGTTTACTGTTAAGTTAACAAAGGATGAGTGGATAAAAATCGGCAACCAATTAAAGCTCAATCAAGACATTGTTCTTCTAAGAGATGGAACAAGGTTAATTGGTACTATAGAAGAAATTCCAAGCATTCAGTACTTTTTTGGAACAGTGGATTTTTCGCCTACGGAAGTCTCAGCAATTGTATTCGCCCCTTATTTCAATGATCCTAAAATGCAAATAGTTACATGGAGAGGGGAAAACTATATAGGTAAAATGCCTGAAGCTACCATTAAGTTTTATGAATCAAAAAGCAGTACTCATAATAAAGGCCCTAGTTTTAACTATGTAGAAATATCTCCTGCTCAAATTGATACTATTGTCCTAAAAAAGAGAGGGAAGACTCCACCTTTGCTTCATAGCAGGGTGATGAGCTTAGTACTCCACAATGGAGATCGTTTTCCTTTTGTTAGTGATGCTTATAAGATAAGTGTAGAGGATGGATCAGGCAGTTTTTCTTTAAATGTAGAAGATATTGTAGATATTAGGAATCATGGTGGCATAGAAGGCTATGTCAAAAGTTCTGGTCTAGATCGTAAGTTGGTGTTTACAACAGTTTTGGATCAAAGCTTTCCTATCCAGCTAGCAAAAGATGGCCAAAAGCTTCAGGTTCCTTGGGTGGAAATTGCTAGAGTTATGGGGGATAGGGGAGAATTTATCTTAAAAAGTCCTTATCTTTTTCAACTTAAAAGAATTGAAGATATGGTTTATGTGCCTCCAGGAAAATTTTATTTCGGGACTAATGTTAATGCTTTTAAAAACATTGAAGGGGTTCCTACTTTATTAAGTAAAAAACATTTAAGCCCATATACTGTAGCTCAGTTATTATTTAATGCAGAGGAGCAGGACTTTATAGAGTCTCCTCCTGTATTAGTAGAAATGCCTGGTTTTTATATCGATAAATATGAAGTCACCAATAAGCAGTACCGAGCTTTTGTTGAAGCTACAGGAGTAACACCTCCAAGACATTGGGAAAACGGTACTTACCTTGAGGGCACAGGAGATCACCCTGTTGTAAATGTAACATTTAGCGAAGCAAAGGCCTACGCTAAATGGGTAGGTAAAAGTTTACCCTCTGAGATAGAGTGGGAGCGAGCAGCAAAAGGAGCATCAGGATTTCCATATTCATATGGTGGTGAATTTAAAGAAGGTCTAAGCAATGTGATGGGAGATAATACTCTTCCAGTTGGTAGTTATGAAGACCTGATGTATAGCCAAAAATATAACCCAGAACTTTTCCAAAAAGAAGTTCAAGACATGAGCGGTAATGTTCAAGAATGGACAGACTCGCCATATGAATATTCTTGGCTTAAAGAACTTTATGCTTCAAATAAACCACTATTTAATCCAAGAAATCTTGCTGGTCACCCTCTGAAGGTAGTTAAAGGGGGATCTTTTAAAAGTTCAGCAAAAACATCAACTACTACTTTTAGATCACCCATGCATGAAGAAGACTTGAACGAGTTTACAGGATTTAGGTGTATTATATATGATAAAGACCTTCCTTTTATGCGATAATGTGAGGTTAAGTTACTTGTGGAATGCAAGACTAAAATTGTATGTACGATAGGGCCATCAGTTAATTCTTATGAGAAAATCAAAGAACTAATTCAAGCCGGTATGAACGTGGCGAGACTAAATTTTAGTCATGGTAACCACGAGCAGCACAAAGAGATTATCAAGCTTTTACGCAAAGCGAGAAAAGAACTTGGTACTCCTCTAGCTATAATGCAGGATACTAAAGGGCCAGAGATTCGAGTAGGTAAAATACCTGAAGAAACACTAGAAGTTAAGAGGGGAGAGAAAGTCTTCCTTTGTGATCAAAATATTAAACATTCATCTTCATCTGATAAGTATATCCCTATTGAGCCTGGTTATGTTTTAAAAAACCTCCAAGTAGGAACACAGGTTTTATTTAATGATGGCTATATAAGTGCTCGTGTTGTTGAGGAAGGTAAAGATAAGGTTATTGTTGAAGTAGAGCATGATTGCTGTTTTAAAACAGGTAATGGCATTAATGTACCTGCTGTTGATTTGGGGCTACCAGCAATGACTGAGAAAGACATTGAAGACATTAAGTTTGGTTGTAAAGAGGATGTTGACTATATCGCAGCATCTTTTATACGTTGTGCAGAGCATGTTTTAAGTATTCGACGTTTGCTTGAACAGCAAAAACGCTCAGATATTTTAATCATCGCTAAAATTGAAAGCTCTCACGGTATTGAAAACTTTGACGAGATTCTTCAAGTTGCTGATGGTATTATGGTTGCTCGTGGAGACTTAGGGGTAGAAGTCCATCTTCACCAAGTTCCACAGCTGCAAAAAAGTATGATAAAAAAATGCTACATGGCAGGTAAGCCAGCTTTGACAGCTACTCAAATGTTAGAGTCAATGATCCATCATCATAGGCCTACAAGAGCTGAAGTTTCAGATGTAGCAAATTCAATTTATGACGGTACTTCTGCTGTAATGTTATCAGGAGAAACTGCTGTAGGTGCCCATCCTATAGAAGTTGTTAAGATGATGAAAAATATTATATTAGAAGCAGAAAAAGACTTCCACTATGAGAATTTTTTCGCTAACTATAGTAGCTTAAAGTTTCAAGATGTGCCCTCTTCAGTAACGGTTTCTGCAGTAAGAACAGCATATGCTTCAGGAGCTAAAGCTATATTTGCCTTTACTACATCAGGAACTACTGCAAGATTATTATCTAGGCTTAGACCTTCATCAAGTATTTTGACGCTTACATCAAATGAAAAACTTTTCCACCAATTAGCTTTTAACTGGGGAGTAGTTCCCTTCTTTTGTAAAAAGTGTAAGAGTATGGAGAATGCACAGAGTACTTTAACCGAAATTGCTTTAGAACGAGAGTACGTAGAGTATGGTGACTTAGTTGTTGTTGTAGCAGGGTCTCCTTTTGGAATTAAAGGTACTACAAATACAATGATTGTAGAAAGCATTGGAGAAGTTTTAGTAAGATCATATAGCGGCATGGGAGAAAAAACTAGTGCCCAAGCTACTATCCTACTATCATCAGCAGAAGGAAAGGATAAAGAAGTGGCCGGTAAACTCCTTGTTGTGCCACGCTGCAATGATAATTTTCTTCCTTATCTTAAACAGGCTTCAGGCATTATTCTAGATAATCATCCCCAAGATACAGAGTCTGAGAAATATGTTAAGCTAGTTGCAAAAGCAGTAAATATTCCTGTAGTTACTAGAGCAACTGGAGCAACGCGACTTATAATAGAAGGCGGCACTATAACACTAGACCCTCAAAGAGGCGTTGTTTATAAAGGTGATAGGACCTAGAAGGTGACTGGAAGGCCTCAAGATTATTTCAATCACTTTAAGTTTTGCTTGTATTCACGATACTTAGAAAGCTTATCATTTGATGAGCTTCCTTTTTCTTTTGCTCTAGAGCCCTCAAAAACTCCTCCTAGAGCTATATTTAGCTGTTTACTAGAAGATGCTTACTTAGTTATAGCCAATTTTGCATACAAAGGATTTAGGGCTGTTTTAGAAGAAGAAAAACGGCACAGCTTCTTATCAAACTGTCTTTACTCTTTAGGCTATGAACTTTTCTTTATAAATAAAGAGGCTCCACAGGATAGTGATTTAATACAGCGAGAAGAAAGTAAATTTACTCTATATTTTTCTACAGCTGATGATGAAAGTTCACAGTCTTTGATTAATATGTCTCAGCAATTATCTCAACCTATCATTAAGGTTAATGTTATAACTAAGTCTAGCTATATGATAAGATCAGGTGCTAAGTGGTTGTTGCCTTTTAGCGCCTTCAAAATTGTCTATGGTAAGCCAATAGTGTGCCCTCATTATTGTAGTAAAGAAGAGCTTCTAGTGATTAAAAAAGAGTTATTGAAGAGTTTGTAGATACTGGCTAATAACTGCTAGAGATGAAATAGAAGCCGTTTCTGTTCTTAGTATATTAGGCCCTAAAGAAATGGGCAAAGCTCCTATTTGATCTAATACTGAAAGTTCATTTGTAGAAAAACCAGCTTCAGGCCCAACTAATATGTGAGGATGGTGTTCTTGGTCTTTGATAGAACTGACTGCCGTTAGTAAGAGAGGGCTTTTTTTATCCAAGCTACCATAGAATATAGAGTTATTAATTTGTTTAAGCTGTTTAATGTTTTCTAAAAAATGTAATTTAGGTAAATAAAGCCTTCCAGATTGCTTCATGGCTGCAATAGCAATTTCTTTTAACTTATCTTCGGATCGACTTACTTGTGTGTAGTCAGCCCCTTTTTCGCTAGAAAAATAATAAAAATCATGGATGCCAATTTCGCATGCTTTTTCTAAAATTAGGTGTAATCTCTTCTTCTCTTTACAGAAGGCTTGAATGAGTGAAAAAGGTGGAAGCTGTTTTTGATAAAACTCTACCAGGTTTATAAGAGCAGTTGCTTTTTTCTTCTTCACCTCTTTGAGAGTCGCTTTACCTAAAAAACCATTCCCGTTTACGATCTCAAGGTCATTGCCCACTTTTAATTTCATCACATGGAAAAGGTGGTGAGATTCTTTTTCAGATAAGTTAACTAGGTTATTTTCAATAAGCTCTTGGTCACAAAAAAAACGGTAGGCTGGCATGGCTATTTCCTGGATAGAGCAAGTGTGATTTTCTGCTCTATAGTAGAGGCTTGGGAAAAGGCCTTATGCTGTGAGGCAAGATCTTCTATATCCTTATTGTTAATAACCTGGCTTGCAGAACGACTTAAATAGTGTTTTTTTATGCTCTCTTTATCGCTAAAGTCAAAAACTATTTGTGATTGCCAGTCTTCGACGAGGATATCTTTTGTATAGTTATAGGTTTCAACGACGATTGCAGGGTCGAACTCTAAGTTTAGTTCTAAACAAGACGAAGGGATAAATATTTTGATAAAAGCTCTTTCATAAATACTTTGGAGTACTTTTAGTGCTTTTAGTGAAGTATAAAAGTTTTTAGTTCCTTCAGGTAATATGATTAGAACAGAGTTAAATCTAAATTTTCTAGGGATAAAGTTTACACCAACTTGTTTCCAGCGATTGTGTTGCCATAGCCACTGTTCAGGGCATTTCATAATTTGAAGCTCTAAAGCGTTCATTAATTTTTCCATTACTTCAGGACAGGCTTGCCTAATGTCTTTAGTACTATCAGTAAATATAGGGTCATGAAACTTGAAAAAGTATTGAGATTTTTTTCTTTTTATTGTGATCATTACCAAAGGTTTTTTTGAGCGATAGGCTATAATAGCAGGCCCTAGAGTTGTCCAGGCTCTGCAGCCTAAAAGAGGGTAGCTATAATCACTATCTGGGTAGGCTTGATCAAAAACTAGACATGTACTGATATTTTTCTCTAAAAAATTAACACAGTTTCTTACGGCATTTTTAGGGGGGATGAGCGTGCCTTGAAACATTTCTCTTATTGACAAAATCCATTTATATAGAAGAGGGTTTTTAACAGGAGTTCCAACAGCTGCAGCAGGATAACGCTTGGTAATATATAAAAAAGGGAGTTCCCAGTTAGCTTGGTGACCAGAAACAAAAACAACACTTCCAAATTTCTGAATAAGTTCATCTAGTTTTTCAGGGTTCTCGCAATGAGCAAGACGCGATAAATTTGTCTTGTATTGTTTAACTTTAAAGTACTCTAATAGAACAATAACTAAGTTTTCAAAGCTCTTTTCACATAGCTGCTTTTTTTCAGTCAAAGAAAGGTTAAGTTTTTTGGCTAATGATAGGTTACTCATTACCTGTTTGTATGCTGATGAGTAGAATAAACATAACATGGGAGCTAGAAGCTTAGCTAGATAGCGGATGGCTCTCAACGGTAAGATAGAGACAATAAAGCCAAAACATCTGACTGAGGCGTAGCTAAGGTAATTGCTTAAGCTTATTTTTTGATTCATAAGACCACTTGCTTGCTTATCTTTAAGATTTCTCCTAATTTTAATGAAAAGTCCAAATCTTTTACAGAATTTCTAACTTCAGTAGCCTTAGCTTTAGTTTTTCTATACTTTATGGCACTTTCTAATGTATCTGCAAAATTTTCACTGTTGTGAATATCATCAACAATAAGGCCATTATGAGAGTTTAATATTTCATGTCCTCCGTTGGTTTTTGAGCTCACCACTAAAAGACCCATGGCTAGAGCTTCTACAGTAACATTTGCGAAGGGATCATAGTGAGAAGGGATAACCGCAATATCTGCTATCTGGTAATAGGGGAGAGGGTTATTACACGGGCCAATGAATTCAACAAATCTATCAAGTGACAGCTCAGAGCTAAGGTTTTTATAGTAGTTAGCTCGCTTCTCTTTCCCTAAAACTAATAGTTTGAAGGCTTTGTTTTTATTTGCTAGCTGTTTCAAGGCTTCTAGAAGTTCTTTTAGGCCTTTTCTTTCCCAGCCATTTCCAATGAATAGTAATGTAGGAATTCTTGTTTCTTGAGAATCTTTAAAAGACTCATCAAAGCTGTGCTGATAATCTTTCCATGCGACTCCATTATGCACTACCTTTACCTTATCAGGAGCAATTGAGTAATAGTTAAGTACTTGCTGCTTTACCATATGAGAGTTAGTAATAAGAAACTGCAGCTCAGGGTTTTCAAAGGCTTTTTTTTCAATATCTAGTAAGGTGGAGTGCAGGGGGTTTGCTTTAAGTAAAAATCTTTTAAACGGATTAGATTCTTCTACTCTTTGGTTAAAGTAGTATGCATGAACCCCATTACCTGCTCTAAATAAATGTTGGTGGGAAGAACGGTCTAAGCCAAAAAAGAGGCACTCATTTTTTTCACGAGCAAATAGCTGACTACAGTTTAGGTCAAATGTTCTTATTCTTTGATAGTTGAAAAGTTGATGCCTCTGAGCTGGCAGGGTTGTTGTAGGGTAAAGAGCTTGGGTTGAAAGATCTTTTTCACAGACTAGGTGAACCTCTTTCCCTTCATTAATAAATGCTTGTGCTAGTGCTGTTGTATATTTTTCCAAGCCTCCATAAGAAGAAAGAAGGCGTTTTAGGAAATAAACCTTCTTATACATGATTAAGAAACATCTTTAACGATTAGGCCATCTGGTGTTAGTTCAATATCTAATCTGAGTGTTTTACCATCAGGTTTTACTAACTCAAATTTTCGGATATACTGCCTAAAACGGTTTTTAAGTTGGACTTTCTTTTGGTTGGTGGAAAACATAGGGCCACCTTTTTCCTGTAATAGTTCAAGAGATTGATGCACATAATAGTTTTCCATTTCTTGAGAGTCAATAAACTCAATACTCCAAGATAATGAATCCTCTAACCCTTTTGGAGCAGCTTTAACAGTTAGTTCCAAGTTATCTTTAACAATATTTAAGAAAGAACGGCTGACGCCCTTAGCATATGGGTTTAGATTTAAGAAGAAGATACCATTTTCTTCAGAGATTAAATCAGAACTTTTGATTGAAAGCTGCTTAGGATTAATTTTAGGGAGTGTGCTGTAAGGAAAGAAAATGCGTATAGGAATTTTTCTATCTAAGGCAACATGTTCCTGTTTTAGAAATGTGATGCGTAGCTGTTTGCTTTTAGGGTCATTTAGATCTTCTAAAGTATAGCTTCTAAATGGGATGGCTACACGTTTCCATTCTTGTGGGATATCAAAGCTTATTTCATCATCAGGCGAAATATTTGTATTATAAATATTATCTAATTCGACTTTTGAGATTTCATTAAGGTTGAAGTTTATTTCCAGACCTTTTTTCTTTAGCGCTTTAACTTGCCTCTCTGGTCCACTTATTGTTTGAACAAGCAAAGGCGGCCATATGTCAACAAATTGATAGCCTTTAGGAGGGTCTCCTTTGGGGATATTGACGTTTACAGGAATATTTTCAGTAATCAAGTTAGTTAACTCAATAGAGAAGTCATTATGCTTCACACTTATAAGGTCTCGGTATAAGTCAATTTCAGGGTTTAGGGAAACTAAGTTTCGTTTAGTAAATTCTAAAGGTATGTCATTATCTATTTTGGAAGCGTCAATTGAAATTTCTAAATCTTCGGGAATCAAACGTTCCATCATAGATTTAGCACCGGTAAGAATAAGGGTCGCACGCCGGTTTAGCGTCATATCTGGTAGAAGGCCTTCCACTGTCTTGTTTTGAGGAAGGTTATAAATTTTTACAGGTATATTAGATAAGGTGATAGTAATGGTGATCGAGTTGTTCACTAGTACCCAGACACAAATAGCAGATAGCAGCGCAATAATTTTGCGTTGCCAGTTATTTAATATAAGCTCCTCTAAATAGGCCTTCATTCTTTAAACCACTTAAATAAGTTAACTTTTTTAGCTTTGGGTGACTGGAAAATACTTCTTATTATACCTTTAAACCTGTCAATTTTAACTCCTCGAGTCATAATACCATCCCTTGCAATAGAGACCTTACCATTTTCCTCGGATACAACAATAACCAACGCATCTGTTAATTGGCTGATACCTAAACCAGCTCTATGTCGTGTGCCCATTGACTTTACAAGCTGAGAGCTATCATCTGCTAAAGGTAGTATAGTAGCAGCAGATAAAATAGTCGTCTCTCTGATTACAATAGCACCATCATGAAGAGGGGTAGTTGTCATAAAAACAGATTCTAGTAGTTCTCCGGAGAAACAAGCATCGATTTTAACCGCTTTATTGGCATACTCCTCTAAAGAGTCTTGGTTTTCTAGCACGATTAGCGCACCTATCTTCTTGTCAGCGAGTCTGTAGACAGAGTTTCCAATATTGCTAAGAAACTGGTCAAATTCAGTCATCTCTCTATACTTTCTACTCTTAAAGCTTAGTTTAGACAATGCTAGCCGCAGTTCAGGCTGAAATAGAATAAAAATAGCAATCATAGCCACATTGGCAATGTGTAGCATAATTTTTTCTAAAACAGGAAGGTGAAGTTCTTTTACAACAATAAAACTCAATAAGAAAGCAAATAAGCCAAACACTAAGTCCATGGCCCTTGTATTCCAAAAGAAACTAAGCAGGTAGTTAAATATCAATGTGATGATTAGAATTTCTAGTAGGTTAACTAGCACTTACTTGCACCTTTTTTTTGAAGAGGCTGCTTACTAACTGTAATCCATTGGTTATCAGCAGTAAAAATATTTTCCTAGACTTAGATTTACTATATAACTATTAAAATTAAAAGCAAAATGATCTGTTAATTTCTGGAACAGAGCAATTCTCAGCTATAGCTTATAGCCTATTATAAGCGGCTAACACTTCAAGCATAAGCTTGTGCTCATACACATCATGCACCCTAATAATATCAACTTCAGCTTGATAGAGTAAAGCATCAAGAGCAAGAGTTGGTGCTAGGAGATGCTGAGAAGGTTTTCCGGTAATAGCACTTAAAAAAGACTTTCTTGAAATTCCTACTAATACTCTTAGTCCAAAAGATTTAAATTTGGAAATATTTTTTAGAATTTCTAGGTTATGTTCTACTGTCTTACCAAAACCAATGCCTGGGTCAATAATAATTTTATCTTCTGAAATTCCAGACTTAACAAGCTGACTTATTTTATTATCAAACCATGACATAAGATGGCTGGTAACCCCAGACTTATACACAGGGTTATCTTGCATGGTCTGAGGAGAGCCTTGACGGTGCATCACACACACAGTAGCTTGGTAATCTGCAGCTATCTTTTGCATTTGCTGGCTTTTAAGCCCTGAAACATCATTAATGATACTCGCTCCAGCTTTTAAGGCTTCTTTTGCAACAGAAGGCCTAGTAGTGTCTACTGAAATAGGGATGTTTACCTTTCCTTTAAGCTGCTTGATAACAGGTATAACCCTTGCAAATTCTTCATCTTCAGGAACTGGAGAGGCATTTGGTCTTGTAGATTCCCCACCAATATCAATGATATCAGCCCCATCTATTTCTAACTCTATAGCTCTACTTACAGCATCACCTAAGTGATAGTAACTGCCACCATCATAAAAGGAATCAGGAGTAACATTTAAGACTCCCATTAGTAAGCTATTTCTTCTGGTAGGTATAGACTTTGTTTTATTTTCTTCTGGAGTTTCAACAGATGAGGACATTATTAACCTTAAAATAAATACTTTAGAAGCAATTCTAAAGGTGAGTAGAATATATGAAAAGAGAAAAAAGGAGCCTAGTTCTAAGACTTAAGTAAGTCCTTAGGAAAAGAAATGATATATTCTTTTCCAGGAATAATGGATCGCACTTGCTGTGGATCCTGCTCAGCTTTTAGATATAGCTTACTAGACAAAGGCTGCTTTGGATTATAAAAGCTAAGCCCAGCAAAAAAGAGCTTTGCAGGAATTAGGTCACCTTTAGTGCTTCCCTTTTTTTCATAAACCTGGATTTGTGGGAGATAGGCATCGTAGGCTTCCGGAGAGTTAAATACGGTATGCTGATAAAGGTGTGAACGAAATTTTTCAGGAACTTTGCAGCTAAGAATTTCATTGTTAATGGAGCGAACAGAAAGTAGTTGATTCCCGCTTAAAAGGCTTTGACCTTGCTTTGCAAATACTTTTTCTATCACAGCATCAAAAGGGAGAGAAAAAGTATCCTTTTTGATTTCTTCTAACATTTCTTTTTTGAGTTTTTTACTATAAAGGTACTCGGTATCACTTTTTTGAATTTCTAAATCTATTTCTTTCAGGGAAAGTCTATGACGATTTAAAAAAGAGCGCAGTTCTTTGTCTAGCATAAGAGATTTGTAAGTTTCTGCCTCAATTTGAGCTACATGTCCCTGCTCTTTAAATAAGCTATTTTGAGAGTAGTGCCCATTTTGATGTAATGATAGACGTCTTTTAAAGTTCGCAGACTGTAATGAGAGTAGCTTCATTTGAGTATCTATACGTTGACGACTATACTTTGACTGCTTTTTTAAGGCTTTAAGAGTATTTTTTAAAATGACCTTCCTTTTTTTGAGAGATTTCTGCTTAGAAGAGGCATGCTCAATAGCAAGTTCTACTTCCTGAAGCTTCTTTAACTTATCACTTTGAACCAACGTATATACAGGGGTATTGGCAGGGATGTGGCGACCTGGGAATACATCCATATAGTAGTTAATAGTAGAGTCTTGCTGACATACTAGAGTTTGGAAAGAATGGGGTTTTGCAGTAGCTTCTAGGTCAAGCATATGAGACTGCTCAGTTAACTTTTCGCTTGAAGGTAAGTTCCACAAGCTAACAAAAGTAAAGCAAAACAAAGGTATCAGGAGAATAAAAAACGTTAGTCTTTTAGCCATCTAAAGCACTCGTAAAAAAATCAGGTAATAGTGATGTATTAGCCTAGCTTTAGTTTAAATTCAAGTCTCCCGGAAGATAAAATGAACTAAGATGAAAAACCAATGATTCTCTCATAGCAAGATAGTAAATGCTTTACACCATTAAGAGCTTTATGCGGAGAAACTTCTGGTGGAATACCAAGTTTCTGAGCGATGAAATTCTTAGATAGATTAATTAACGGTTCTTTACCTGGATTTGCAAGGTAGCCTTTAGCAGTTTGTCCCCAGTACATGGAAGCTAAGTCTAGCCAGTGATAGGGCCAGTAGAATTTTTCCTGCTTATAAACAGGAACAATTTGGGCAAAAAACGCGCGGTCAAATGAAGGGTTTT
>JAACFD010000172.1 GCA_009937555.1 Chlamydiales bacterium
AACTATTTTGCTTAATTGGGACATAAGATATAAACGCCTATTACAGAATGGATTAAAAAAAGTATTAAAAAGTAGAGAAAAAGCTAAAGTAACTACTACTTATCTTCCGATAACTATTGTGAAGCCAGGTAGGTGAGCACAAGCTGAGGACCTTTGCAGGTTTAGCTTAATTATTCTCTTCCCTCTCAATCTAAAATTTTACCAGAGGAGAGAAGAACACACGCCCCAGCCTTTATAAAGTGGGGGGACCGCTTACTTACAGGCTTCGCTTTTTCTTTAAGAAGTATTTCCCTGAAAGCATTAATTTTCAATATTTATTGTGTAAAATATATCTTCTTCACTGCACTTTCTTCCTCCACTAATCGTAAGAAGCTGACAACTTGAGTCATAATCCCACTCACATAAGCGACCATTCCTATGAACTTCCAAAACTTCTTTCTCACAGTATACTAATAAAGGTGAGTCGACAGTAGAGGATATATGCAGTAGCTCTTCTTCTATGTTAACTTCTTTTATTGGTGCTAAAGGCAAAAAGAACTTATGACAACCAATAACTGCAATTTGGTCTTTTATAGGCATAAAATGCAATATATCAGCTTCTAACTGAGCCAATTTAAGTGCAAAACGCTCATCCCCTTTCTTCTTTCCTAAAAAACCTTTTTTATACGAGAAAACAGCATAGTCTTGCTCTGAATCTAGCTGAGCATCTTTAGCTGAAACAAGGCCTACAGTCCTCCCCTTTGCATCAGAAAAGTTGAAGACAGCAAGCAGACTCACCCCCTGAACTTTATTGATAGCCATAAAAAATGGGTCTCGCACTCCGTTTAAGCTGAAAACTGATTTTCCTACTGGCTGCAGAACCTTATCTGCTGTAAGGATTTTTCCACTTGGAAGAACCATTTTCTTTAGATACTTTAACCAGCGCTTTTCAGGAGCTCGACTGAGAGTGAGCATAGAACCACTTAAAGCAAAGAAAATAGCTAGTGTTTCAACCGCCTCTGCTTCAATATTAACTGCTCCAAAGTAAGGAAATGCTAAATGTCGTAACCATAAGCACTGCTTTAAGTGATAACTAATTAAATCCTTTAAATTATCCTTTTTCTTAGCTTTATAGGAAGCTGCAGTTTTAGCTACTTTTGAAATTCCCCAATAAAAAAGGTTTTCATTACGAAGACCATCAATGACAAAATGAGTGCTATTAAACTGGATTGCTGAAGCTGCTTGAATTGCTATCTCTAAATGTTTATTAACAACATTGACACTGAGTTTATCTGTTTGTGCAAGATGGGTAGACTGATACCCTACTTGCACAAAGCTTACCCCTTGTTTTTTAAGAAAACGGTAGAATTTAAAATAGAAGGAAAAAGCTGCGCCCATATCATCCCCAAGATAGTATTTCCCACTTGGGTGTTTCTTTATCTTGTTACGCCTAGCCATAGATGGTTCTAAGCCTCCTGAGGCTCCTAGAGCATCATGAAAAACCCCAACATGCTGCACTCCCAACTTCTTTAGTTCGTCTATAAGGCCTTTTAAATCTTGGGGAAAACGACTGATATCTGCTCCAAAACCTTTCAATACAGTTAGATTATGGTTAGTATCTGCAGATAAGTTTTGCCACTGTTTCCCAAGGCATACATAGTCAATTTGCACCCCTTGCTCTTTCCAAGATTTTACACAGTTCACAATAGAGCGATGGGTTACCCTGTTTTTATGTAAGTTACCTGTTTCCCAACCGATTTTATACAACCAAAAGGGTACTTGAGGTTTATCATACAATGTACGGCCCGCTTCATCTGTTACTCTCATTGCCGCTTTGAAAGTTTTTTCTAAAGCTTTAGATAAATCTCTACTATAATAAGAAACCAAAGCGGCCTGTCCAAAAGCTCCAACCTCACTTTCTCGAAAACTCTGCCTTACCCTAAGTAAAAGTTCTCCTTTACAGGGTGTAAAATATGACTCGATGTTATGGTGATTTAGACATAAAAATACGCGGTACCCTTCATTATGACTTACTATCAGTAAGCGTGTATTTTCAGGGGTCTGCCCTTCATCAACAAAGTTTTTTTCAAAAGGGTAAGCATGCTCTACCTTAGGGTAATAATAAGCTATAAATAACTTATTAGCATTAGGCAAAGTGAACTTAATATCTTTCTCTTTTTGTCTAGAGGAGATAAGGCTGAGGTGTTCTTTAGAATCACTGAAGTTATCTCTGAATGAAATAGTTTCGTAGCGCTGGGTGCATAGTCCTGGCATGATAAAACTCTCTTTAAAAGCAAAGAAAGCAAAATCTTTTATCCTTAAGCAGACTTTCCCGTCAAGGGCATAAATATTACAGGAATGAACTCAGAGCTTCAATAGAGGCTCAAACCACTGCTTTATAGGCAGAAAGTTTAAGCCTCTGTAGTCATGCGTTGATTAGTAAGAGGTCATTCGCTCTCTTAAATACGCAAGTGTTCCGTTAGCAGCTGAAAAATTTACCTCGCTTACTAAGGTGTGGTTGAGGTTTATTTTATTCTCAACAGAAAGCCTTTGATTAACAAAACCATTTAGCTCATTAGTAATAGACACTGAAAACCTTCTAGCTAGGTAGAATTGCCCATAATCAAGCATAAAAGAGGCGCCATATTTTAAAAGCGCTGCTTTTAAATTATTAGGGTTCTCCCTTAAAATTTCAGAAAACTTTGTGTACTCTTTATAAGCTATAATTCCCAAAGAAAGGGCACGGGTTGCCACTTTACAGATAGTATAAGTTCTCTTGGATTCACTATCCAGCTCTTCTAGAACATCAGACTCTTCTGGATGATTTATCACTTCAAGATAGTTGCCTAAAGGTCTAAAAAAACAAGCTTCTAAATCTTCAAGATAGGTTGCATCATAGTTTTTATACAACTCGTCAAAGAAAAGCTCCCCTAAAGAAGCCTGACTTAATCTAGAGATATAGCGACTATAAATGCTTGATAAGACAGCAGGAACTATCGCTCCCGGCATGCCCGTAGAAGGCCCCATTCCTTGGGAGTAATATAGAGAATCACTCATATCAATTGGATCTACATCTATACTGTCAGTATATCTACCATCTTCATATCCGCACCCTGAATTAGAAGCTACAGCATCAGCACCCCCCATAAGCATTGGCACAGGTCTGTGAGCAACCCCATAGAATCCTATAATAGAATGAGTTATCGCTGTCAACTTTAGATCTAACTTACGATTTGGAAATAAGGTCTTTACTGCAATAGCCGTTACTGGAACAGTAATAGCTCCAATAGCAAGGTTCTTACCCAATACTTTTAGACCATGAATAGATTGCTTTTTTACTGATACTGAAGAAAGAAGCGTTCCCAAAACAGCATTAATTGAAAACTCACTAAACACAATATTATGAGAAAACATCCTCGTTCGTCCTTTCTCTACCAAATAACTACCAAGCATAAATACAAGCGAAGTTACTGTATAGAAGTAGGTTAGCTTTCATCTTGAGAATGTAGCTGTCATGTGAGAGCTTACCCCTCTTACTGCATGACATAAAGAATTTCTAACTGAATTTACTAACATAACTTTACCTCTTATAACTATTTATCTAAGTATTGTTTTCTAACATAAGAGCCAATACCATCAAAAATAGCATAGGATATATGATCAATTACAGGAGCACATATAAGACTATTTTCAACTCCCCAGTTTGTATAATTATGCACAGTATTAGTTAACTTGTTTATTGCGTAGCCAGATAAGTAAGTTGAAAGTTCATTCTGAACCATATCAGATAAAAG
Source organism: Chlamydiales bacterium (assembly GCA_009937555.1). GTDB lineage: Bacteria > Chlamydiota > Chlamydiia > Chlamydiales > JAACFD01 > JAACFD01. Next base: position 3,774 of record JAACFD010000172.1, read on the forward strand.
AGAGAAGCTATACTTCATTAGAACAGCACTTCTATCTCCAGGGCTTTCTTCAAAAGCTTTAAGCAATCGTGCGCTCTCTCTGTAAAGAACAAATGCTGTATTAGCAGCTTGAATACTCTGGCGCAAATAAGTATATTTTTTTTCTTGACCCTTCAGTTCATTTGGAACTACTTTCTCAAAATCATATTCCCAAAAAGCACCCTTTAAACCTAAAAGCTCAACTACTGGTGCTAAAATAAACCTCCTTATATTCTTTATGCGTGTTATAGAGTCATGCCTTATTTCGATAGCTTCTGATAAGCTTTCCCCAAAAGACTTACTCTCAAAAAAATCTTTCCCTAAAGGACGGTTTGTTTTTAAGTCTTGCTTCATACTTCTGCAGTACACCACATCTGCTAATGATTGTACTAAAGTGTTTATAGGATGGCTTATATGTCCAATTAAGCTATCACCTCTTTCAGGCATCTTTTCATTTAATTTTCCCTCTCCAGAAAAAACTAGAGAAAAGCGGTTTCTAGCTACACTATCAGTGAAAGAGAGAAATGCATCTAACTCTTTAGCAAATAAAACTTTTGTAGCTAAAGCGGCAACAGGTAGATAAAAGGCAACTGCTAAGAACTTTCTATTCCCACTATGGCAAAATGAAGTTAGTGGATCGTGCAGAAGACCCTGCTTACGAAACTGCATAAGAGGAACTACTTCTATAGCTAAATTCATAAGTGAATTAAAGTGTATCTCTCCAGCTCCTTTTAATCTCATACCTATAGAGTTAAGAAATAAAGAGACTAAATGGTCCGTGTATGCAGG
>JAACFD010000173.1 GCA_009937555.1 Chlamydiales bacterium
TTAAAAGATAAGATCAGGGGCAAAATTAACTTTTGGCGAAATATTTTAGCTAGCCATGTTGGTAAAGAGACAAAACAAGAGCTTTTATCTGTACACAAAAAAGATCTAGGGCAATTGCTTGGTAAGATGGACCACTTAAAAGTACTTGAGATTTCAGATAATCAGCGGCTCACTGTGCTTTTCCAGGAGTTTATTGAAGAGGCAAAACAAAATTTAATAGAAATAAAGGGTATTTCAGACCCTGCTTTAGCTCTCCAGTACTTAAATCAAGCGAGCTATCTGTTTGATGTGTTGCCCTTTTCGATAGACAGAGTAGACCCAGTGAAAGAAACTTTGGAAAAGCTTATTAAGCAAGCTAAAGAAGATAGCCTTTCTGAGGATAAGCAGTTGAGTTCTGAATACAAGGATAATCTAGAGAGGCTGACTGTTTTGCTTAAAGTGATAAAGAGAGTCCTAAACCGTTCTATTAGATCTTTAGATCCAGAAGATGACTTAGATAGTAAAGATGAAGTCGATTTTTTTCTTTCATTGCGCTACAGACTACAGGCTGTAGAGAATATTGAGAAGTTGCCAGAGCAACTTTCCTTAAAAAAAAATCCTAGTGAGCATATTAGTATTTTAGAGAGCAGTTTACACCTATACAACGCTCTTTCTATGTTAGAGAGTCAACTTTTTGGAGGGCTCCTAGACCTGTTGGATGCTGGTAGTGATCCTAACACTATCTTGGATACAGTTAGGATCCTTAAAGAAAAATTTCATTTGAGAAAAGAGTTTGTTAAAGCAGAAGAGCAAAGGGAAAAAATTAAAGAGGTTCTTTTGACATTAGAGGAAGTAGGAAAAGGTGCCTTTGATTTTAAATTACTTCAATCTTTGGTAAAAGGAGCTTATCTAAATTGGGATGGTTTATCGTATTTGACCTATAGATTAAAGACTTATCAAAATTTTGATAAGCCTTCTAGAAGTGATAGGAGGAGCTTCTGGACTGAGCTTCTAGGGGAGTCCAGGAGTGTTTCAGGTATGGAGCCTGAATACAAAGCCATTGTGGAGTATGTCGTGGCATGCTGTAATCTGCTATCAGCAGATCTCTATAGCTCTAAAGGGGATTTCTTTAATTTTGAAGTAACACTTTCAGAACAGCTTATTAGAAAGATACATGAAGAAGTAATAGGGCATGTAAGCCTTAGAAAATTAATAGAAGAGATTGCTGATATACAAGGGCAGGTTATTGGGCTTCAAAACCAGTTAGAAACAGAGAAAGCAGGTGTGTTACAGAGTATTACCCTCTTTTTTTCAAGTTATTTAGATCATTCATTTAATAATGAAAAAGACCACTGGCCTCTTAGTGTGCCATTTGAAAAAGCAATAGAAGTTCATGATAAGGCAAAGCAATTGGTTATGAAAGCTTTAGAGGTCCAAGACAGTAGTGCCCCTCAGCAGGGAGTTCCTGAACAAGAAGAAGCAAGGCAGCTTTGGCTTTCTCTATTGAAATCAGATGATTCTCAGAAAGACTCGTCACCTAATAAAAATAAAGGTTCTGAAGAAGAGGGAGGTGGGCAGCAATCAAATAAAGACAATAAACAAGATAGCGAAAACCAGAGCAATAGCTCTGAAGATAAAGAGAGTATTCAAGGAAAAGCAGAAGATAAGGAAAATGGCTCACAAAGCTCTGGAGATAAGGAACAAGAAAACACAGAGCATGAGGAGCAGAAAAGAATGGATCGTAATTTAAAGGATATAGATAATGACCGTGAGCATCAGCCGTATACCTGGTCTAATGAATTACTAGAAGAAATTAAGCAAATGGAACGAGAGGATGCCAAAATTCTAAATAAAAAAAGACAGAAAGGTATTCGTAAAGGATTGAAGCCGTGGTAAGGTTATTATCTATAATACTATTATTAATATCTCATAGCTTATTTTCAGCGCCATCTGAAGTTCGAGTATCTTTAGGTGAAGAAGGAGCAACTGAAGATAGGCCAATTACGGTGCACATTATTGTTAGCTGCGACAGAGGCTTAGAAGTAGATGCTGATAGCTTTGAGATATCAGGTAATAAGCTTGATGTTTCCTTGTCACACACCAGGAGCCAAAGTTCAATAACTATTATAAACGGGGTGAAAGAGAGTAAGGATGAAATTATTACTTATTTTACCACTAAAATTCCTGCCAAAAAAGAAGGGAATTATGTTCTTGATCCTATTTCAGTCAAGGTAGGGGATAAACGTATCAGCAGTCCAAGTTTAACTTATCAAGTTTATAAGGTTGTGCGAAATACTAATCTTTTACTTAGTTCATTTATGGACTTTTCTGGACCTGTCTTTCCAGGACAAACAGTAACTGTTGGCTACAAGATCTCTATTAATCGTAGTCTAGGTCCTATTGAGTGGACTGATCAGGATTTTCCTTTACTCAACTTAGAAGCATTTAAGCCAAGAGGCGAAGTAAGTGTATCGGAAAGTTTAAATGGACGTTATGCTGTAAAGACTATTTCACAGAAGATGCAGGCTGTAAAACCAGGAACTTATGTGCTTGATCCAGGGTTTATTTCAGGGAGAGAGTTTAGGCAAGATTTTTTTGGGCAAAGAAGTTATGGTGACATTCTTGCAGCTAAGAGTGAAAGCTTAACAATAGAGCTTCTCCCTTTTCCGGATGAAGGAAAACCGTCTAGTTTCAATGGAATTATTGGAAACTTTTCTGTTAAAGAAGAGTTAGTAGGAAAGAGTGAGCTCTTGTTGGGAGATAAGTTAGTTCTTAAGCTGGAAATTTATGGTGATGAGCATTTTGCAGATGTAGAATTGCCTGAGTTCCATTTATTACCTGAGTTTAAAACGAATTTTCGATTTAATAACTTTTTAGCTGATTCTCAGGTAAGAGATGATAGGAAAGTATTTATTATAGAGATGCGACCAATTAGCCAAGAGGTTAAAGAAATTCCATCTATTTCATTTACTTTTTTTAACCCTGAAAAGCAGCAATATATAGAAACCAAGACAAAAGCTATCCCCATAAAAGTACTCCTTCCAGAAGGTACTTTGCTAGAAGAAGAAAATGCAGTTCATGTTGAACAACCTATAGCGCCGCAAATGGTTCCTCAAGGAAAATCAAAGGGCTTTGACATATTCAAGAACTTACCGCTTAGTAATAAGACTTTTTATGATAGCTGGTCCTATGAGTTTTGCGTAAAGCTATTGCTACTTTTTTTAGGGCTATACTTTGTTGAAAAGTTTTTTTTAAATATGTGGCACAAAGGTGTTTTGTTTCCTAAACCAAATCATTCGGAAAAGATGCTTAAAGAAGCTTTCACTCACACAGAAGATTTTACTGTATTTTTTGCCCTGCTAGAAAAAGCGCTTATTTTAAGGCTTTTTGAAAAGGGATATATAAGTTCAAATGATGTTTCTATCATGGACTTAGATGATCAAGGTATTGAAGGGAAGCTTAAAGCATTTTTTAAAGAGATTGATGCACTAAGGTATAGTGGGAAGGTGTTTGAGATGGAAAAAGAATGGCTCAGTAAGTCTCAAGAGCTATATAGGAGTATTAAATGAAAAAGTTTTGTTTACTATTGCTACTTCTGTTTACTCCTTTATTTTCTCAAGATGTTTTAAATCCTAATTTATTGAAACAGGCAGATAGCTCATTTTCCCTTGGAGAGCAAAGTGTAGATGAGAAAGATCAGGCTCTTCATTTTAATGAAGCTTTAGATGCTTATCTTGGCTTTTTAAAAGAAAATCCAGAATTTAGTAACGCATCCTTATTTTATAATATTGCTAACACCTACTATCACTTAAAGCAGTTTGAATTGGCTACTTTATACTACTATAAAGCTCATAACCTAGAGCCTCGAAATCACAAGATCATTAGTAACCTTGAGAAAGCAGAAAAGCTTTTAGGTTTTAAAGAGAGTCAAAAGAAAAGTTTCCTTAAATCTACTCTAACCTTTCATTTCTTATCCTATTCAGAGAAGCAGCTCTTTTTTGTCATTTTTTTGCTGCTAGCTTTTTTCTGCTATTCACTAGCTTTATTTTTAAAGAATGCATACATAAAGCACTTAAAAAAGCTGGCAATAGCTATGCTAACTCTCTTTTTTATGCTGATTACCCTAGGAAACTTCTTTACAGAGGTCGAAGGTATTGTATTGATTGAGAGTCGTTTGCATCATGATAAAGGAGAAAAGTATGTTCGATCAGACGCTCCTATTTTAAAAAAAGGCCAAAAAGTGGTTATAATAGAGGTAGATCAAACAAATGCATGGGTTACAATACAGACTCATAATCAGAAAAGAGGATTTTTTCCTCTTTCAAAAATAGGAGTCATTTAAGCCCTACTAGTTTTGCTTAGGAGCAACGAAAGTTATGCAAAAATCTTTTGATAAGAAAAAAGTTGGTTTCGGTTCAGAGTTATGGGATCAGTTAGATAGTACTAACACGTTATCTCTCTCTCCTGATACTAAGCATTGTGTAGAGAGCTTTAAAGACTTTAAAAATAATTTCGCTCGTTTAAATGAACTATATGAAAAAAGCATTACTGATATTTTAATTCTGAAAAAAGAGATAGATGATCTAAGAGCGAAAC
>JAACFD010000174.1 GCA_009937555.1 Chlamydiales bacterium
AGGCTTGATTCGATTACTCAAATAATTTATATCTTTAGTTTTTAATTTAAAAGGATTTTGGGAGGCTATATGTCGGCAAAAAGGGCAAAAATAGCAGTTGCGCACGGAGATGGTATCGGGCCAGAAATTATGGAAGCGACATTAAAAATTTTAGATGGAGCTAAAGCTCCTCTTGATTTTAGCACTGTTGAAATTGGCGAAAAAGTTTATCTTAAAGGTCACCAAGGTGGTATTGAACCTGGATCATGGGATATTATTCGTGGCGCTGATGCTTTTTTAAAAGCTCCTATTACAACTCCTCAAGGAGGTGGTTTTAAATCTTTAAATGTTACAGTTAGAACTACTCTAGGCCTTTTTGCTAACATCCGACCTTGTGTAGCATATAGTCCCTTTATCAATACTAAGCATCCAGATATGGATGTGGTAATTATAAGAGAAAATGAAGAAGATTTATACTCAGGTATTGAGTACAGACAATCAGCTACTGTTTGTGAGTCTCTAAAAATAATATCTAGAGAAGGTACAGAAAAGATTTGTCGTTACGCATTTGAGTATGCAGTGCAAAATGGAAGAAAAAAAGTAACTTGCTTCACTAAAGATAACATCATGAAGCTTTCGGATGGCTTATTCACCCAGGTGTTTCTAGAGGTTGCTAAAGATTATCCTTCCATAGAAAATGAGCATTGGATTGTGGATATTGGAGCAGCTAAGCTTGCAGATACTCCTCAAAATTTTGATGTCGTGGTTCTTCCTAACCTATATGGAGATATATTATCTGATGTTGCGGCCCAAATAGCAGGTTCCGTAGGCTTAGCTGGATCAGCAAACATTGGGATTCATGGTGCTATGTTTGAAGCAATCCATGGGTCAGCCCCAAGAAGAGCTAACCAAAATTTAGCAAACCCTTCAGGACTTATTTTAGCCTCGATTCTAATGTTAAATCATGTAGGACTGGGAGCTTATGCAACTAATATCCATAATGCATGGCTGAGCACCATTGAACAAGGTTTCCACACCTATGACATATTTAAAGAAGGGATAAGTAAAGAGAAAGTTGGCACACAAGAATTTGCAGATAAGATCATAAGCAATCTAGGCCAGCGCCCACAAAAGTTAAAAGCTGTTGATTACCCTGAATCTGGAGAAGAAAAGACTGAAAATAACTACTTAAAGAGTTCTTATACTCCTCCTGAGAAAACCCTTGTTGGAGCAGATATTTTTGTCTCAGAAACTACCACAGCTAAAAGCCTTCAAGAAAAACTATTACCTCTTTCACACCCAGACCTTGAACTTGTCCTAATTACAAATAGAGGAGTTAAAGTCTGGCCTGATGGCTTAGATGAAACGTTCTGCATCGACCAATGGCGCTGTCGCTATCGCCACAAAGACCCTGAACTAACATTCTCCCATGAGCATATTAGCCAGCAACTAGAAATACTAGCCCGTCATGATATAGACTTTATAAAAACAGAGAATCTGTATGATTTTGGTGAAGAGAAAGGATACTCATCTAACGAGTTTTAGGTTCCTGCATGGCAAAGGTTTTAATTGTAAGCACTTCTCTTAACCCATCAAGCTATAGCTTCCTTCTGGCCGAGAATGCCTACAATCTCCTAAAAAATATTCCTGGAGTTGAAGCAAGTCTTATTGATTTAAGGCAGTTTCAACTCCCCTTTTGCAATGGCACAAACCAAAGTGCTTTTCAACACCCTGACGTCATCAGCCTCTCTAAGTTGATACAAGAACAGGATGCTCTTATATTAGCGACTCCTATATACAATTGTCAGGTAAGTGCATCCTGCAAAAATTTCTTTGAGTTAACTTCTTCAAGAGCTACCAACAACGCTTGGCAAAAGAAAATAGTCGCCCTTCTAGCTAAAGCGGGAGGAAGCAGATCATACATGGCACCCATGAGTTTTTTAGAGGGTCTAATGCTAGATACCAGGTGTTTTATCATCCCTAACTTTCTATATACCAGTCAGGCAGACTTCACTAAAGAGAAGCAACTATCTAAGGAAGTAGATGAAAGGCTTCAAGCTTTAGTGAATGAGACTGTCGAGATTACAAAAAAGTTGTGCTCTTAATTAAGTGAATTAAGTTTAGATTTCACTATCGTCGATTTGGACATACTCTGCACAGTTATACTGATCAATATCAAGTTCATTCTCTGTCTTAGCTACATAAACAGCAACAACAGAATCCCCTAGAATATTTACAACAGTTGACCCCATCTCTCTAATACGGTCAACACCATAAAGCATTCCTATCACAGCACCCGTAGGCAGTCCCACAGAAGATAAAACCACTGATAACATCACAATTCCTGAAGAAGGAATTCCTGCTGCACCAATTGCCGATAAGGTTGCTGTCACGACAATAACCGCTAAGCTTTGCCATGATAAGTCAATTCCATAAACCTGTGAAACAAAAACAGCTGCAATAGCTTGTCCAATAGCAGCTCCGTTCATGTTTACTGTAGAGCCAAGCGGTAAAACGAAGTTAGCAATATTTCGTGATACCCCTAGATTTTCTTGAATACAGTGTAGTGAGACAGGTAGTGTACCCGAGCTACTATTTGTAGAGAATGCAACAGCCATTGCATCTCGCATACCTTTAAGGAAAGATACAAAATTCAATTTAGCAAGGAAGCGTAGAATAAATCCAAATACAAAGATAATCTGGATAAAGAAACATACGTAGTTAGAAGCTAAAAAGCTCATCAGGCGAATAACAGTTTCTAAGCCATACTTCCCAGTAACTCCTGCCATAATAGCACAAACACCATAAGGGGCTGCTTCCATCACAATGTTTGTCATTTTATACATGGTTTCTGATAAAGCACCCATAACTCTTAGTAAGGGTCTCCCTCTTTCACCAATCATGATAATAGATAGGCCTAAAAATAAAGAGAAAACAATAATTTGTAGTACATTACCAGAAGTTAAAGCTTCAGCTGGGTTTTCAGGAACAACAGAAACTAGTAAACTGGTCATTGAAGGGGTCTCTTCAGCCACTTTAAATACGCTAACTTCAGTGTCTATTGTAATTCCTGTTCCAGGTTTTACTATGTATGCCATACCAAGACCAATACAAATCGATACTGCTGTTGTAGCTAAATACATGAATAAAGTTTTGGCGCCAACTCTTCCTAGTTTCTTGGGATCATGAATGCTAGCAATACCTACAGTCATTGAAGATAAAATTAGTGGTACAACAAGCATCTTAATTAGCCTGATAAAGATTTCTCCTATAGGCTCCATTAAGTTCGCATTTTCTCCTAAGGTATCTCCTAAAAACACCCCTAAAATAAGACCTATTAATATCTTAAACCATAAATGTCTAAACTTGTCTGCAAAGCCTTGGTACATGAAGTATAAGAATACAGCCGAAAGTGCTGCATCTGTTATAAGCTCTATTGCTAGAGGAATTTTTTCTGTAGAAAATTGTAAGAAACCTAGCACAGATAAAACAGCTCTATCTAAAATAGTGTTAGCCATAAATAGAAAGATAATACTAATTATAAAACGGCTAATAGGCCATACCCACTTCATCATCTCATCAGCAATCTCTTTTCCATAGGTAAAATACATTACAGGAACTAGTGCCGATAAATATAGTGCTAAGTAAAAACCATCTAAATAGCTCAAGTCCCCAATAATTGCGCTGCTATAAAAAACATTATGAATGGCGTAGTTAAAAGGGATAAAAGCTCTGCCTAAATCGTTTAAAAGAGGTAGCCCCATAAGTAGAATAAAGGGAAATAAGGAGAACCTTAGTATTAGCTTAATTTGCTCTACACTCTTTTTATAAAAAACGGGAAAAGCTACAGCGGCCCAAGCCACTAAAGCTGCTGCATGCGGTAAAATCTTCCAGCTGCTTTCTAAAAACTTTGAGCTTAAAGAGACATTAAGTAAAAAGGAAAAGAAGTCTTTGCCATAACCTAGATAGATGATGAAGAAGAAGCTAATAACAAGCCAAAAAGACTTGGATTTATAGATGAGTTTTTCTTTCATATTCATTGTTCTCTCCTAAAGATTCCCCTATACCCATCGGTTCTATTTTGGTCATAATTATAGAAGGGCTGTTAAAGGGGGTAATCAGCCTTTCTCTTAGGTTAGCCTAGTTAGTTTGCTTTGAGAAGGCTTTTGTTAATTCGGATTCTACTATTCTTTTTGAAAGGTTTATTCCTCAGGTTTCTTTTATCTATGTATATATAAACTTTTCATTAAGAATCAATATTTCTTGGGCCTATTATACTTAAGTCTGTGAAATAAAGCAACTAACCTAAAAATTTAATTTGATAGCTTACCCTATCTTTTAAAGCCTAAGGTGCTAGCGATGAATCTATCTAGCAATTGCTTTCCTTTTATAAATTCCACTACAAGGGGTAGGTAAAAAAGAGGTGCTTCAAAAGTAAAGTCCTTTAACTTGACCCAGTCTTTCTCTGTACACACGATTGCTGTTAACTGTTTCTCTTTAACTAGCTGGTTAATCTCTTTTACTAAAGTATTATCAAAAACCTGATGGTCTGAAAAGGCTAAAAATTCTTTTAGATTAAAATCATTATCAATAAG
>JAACFD010000175.1 GCA_009937555.1 Chlamydiales bacterium
CGCTATCTCAAGTAATTTTGCCATTTCCCCCTTTTGACTAAGCCCCATTTCAAGAACCCAAATATCTTTACCGGAAGGAGCGTTCAGGATATTGAGAGGAAATGTTAGTTGAGAATTATAACTTCTTGGAGAAGCGTAAACGTTTAACTCATCCTTAAGTAGAGTATATAGAAAATCTTTTGTAGTAGTTTTCCCGACAGACCCTGTAATGCCTAAAATGGGGACATTATGTTCTAAAGCTACTTGTTTTGCTACGCCTTGGAGAGCTTTAAGAGTATCAGAAACAAAAAGGTAACGATCAGATTTTGGCAAGAGCTGTCTATTTTTCTCTTCTACAACACAAAGTGCAGCTCCATTTTTTAGAGCTGTTGAGACATATTTATGTCCATCAGTCTTTTCTCCCTTTAGGGCAAAAAAAATGCCGTCCTCTGAAAGGTGACGGCTATCAATAAAAAAACCAGATATCTCTGTGTTTGGAACAGTGATCGATTGATCAAAAAAAGAGAGAAAGTGTTTCAGATCCATTTAAAACCTATGTATAACTGTGCAACTATTTGTTCCAAAACGTTATAAATTAATGATTTTAACCTTATTTAAAATACTTTTTCAAATGATTTCCCAAAAAAGAACGAAATACTTTAAACCCTTGGTGCTCTCTCAGTAGTAAACAAGCATCAAATTGTAGAATCTGACTTGACTATTTAATGCAAATCACATATAAGTTTTTTCTTTCTTAATGATTTAAATCATAGGGTGGTATAGCCAAGTGGTAAGGCAGGGGCCTGCAAAGCCTTTATCCCCAGTTCGAATCTGGGTACCACCTAACCCTCTTATCTTGCTATGTTATATCTTGTTTCTACTCCTATTGGAAATCTAGCTGACATGAGCTTTCGTGCGGTTAAAACTCTCCAGTCAGTAGATTATGTTTTATGTGAAGATACTAGACACTCTAGCTCTTTACTCAAACACTTTGAAATTGAAGTACCCCTTATCAGCTATCATAAATTCTCAGAATCAAAGAGTAATCAGAAAATCCTCAATGATTTAAAAGAAGGAAAAGATATAGCTCTAATCTCTGATGCTGGAACCCCATGCATTTGTGATCCAGGCCAAGAATTAATAGCTTTATGCCAACGTGAACAACTAGAGGTTTCTCCTATACCTGGTTGCTGTGCTGTCGTTGCTGCTTTTTCTGTATCTGGATTTACTCATAGTGGATTTAGCTTCTTAGGTTTTTTACCCAAGAAAGGCAAAGAACAAAAAGAAGCCCTTTTGCACGCCTATTATAGTACTGTCCCTACAATTTTTTACGAAGCCCCTCACCGTATAGAAAAATCCTTAAAGATTTTTATGGAGCTAATCCCTACTCGCAAGCTTTTTATTGCAAAAGAAATCACAAAGAAATTTGAGTTTTTCCAAGAGGGAACAGCAGAAGAGCTCTTAAAAGTTTTAGAAAAAGTACCAGCCAAGGGTGAGTTTATCCTAATAGTAGCTGCTAATGATAGCTTATACGAGGATTTTTCAATGTCTTTAAGTGAGCAAGCTGCTTTTATTGAAGAGACTTTCCAAATTGATAGAAAAGAAGCTATCAAATCTGTTAGCCTATTGCGTAACTTGCCAAAGAAAGAAATCTACCAACAACTTGAAGATGAAAAAGTCTAGTGCCACCCCAAAGACTTATCTAGCTATTGTCTGCGCTCTTCAGCCTGAAGCCCAGCCAATTATCAAATACTACAAACTTAAAAAGAAACTTGATTATACCCACTTTGACGTATTCCAAAACAGCTGGATAACTCTTATTATATCAGGAATAGGCTGTCTGCAATCCGCTGCAGCAACAAGCTACTTATATCACATTCTTCCTGAGCAAGCTTCACATGTGATCAACTTTGGGACTGCAGGCCATAATTCCTTACTTACAGGGACGCTTTGCTCTGCCCATAAAGTCCTACACCCTAGCTTCCCCAAGCACTTCTTCCCTCAGGTAAACCATAAACTAAAACTAAAAAGCCTTCCTGTCCAATCCCTCGATCGTCCAAGCTCTGATTACTTGGAAGATGCTTTATATGATATGGAAGCTTATGGTTTTTTTTCAGCTGCCATTAACCTATTTTCTTTAGAGCAGCTGCTTGTGCTAAAACTTATCTCAGACAATAACAAACAGCCCTACTCTTTTTTAAAGCCATCCCAGATCACATCACTTGTTGAACAATCAATTGAGCAAATCAATACAACCTTCAAATTATTGGGGATAAATATGCCTGATCTTAATCAGCCAGCTAATGCCTCATCTTTATTAGCCTCCAATTACAGCTTTTCAGAGCGCAAACAGATAAAGGAACTTCAGCGAAAAATTTCTCTGCTACAACCCAGCTATCAGTTCAAAGAAGAGTCTGAAATTAAAAATTTTAGAGAACTTCTCTCCAATCTAAAAGCTAAACTCTATAGCTTATCTGAGGAGTTACTTTAAGATGTTTTCAGCCTTATATTTTGAAGAAGCTATTAAAGACCACCCTCGCGTAGTAAAACTTAAAGAACGTTTTTCAAAAATCCCACACATAGCATGCAGAAACTATGCTGAGATCTTTAACCTAAAAAAGCAAAATTTCCGCTCTCAAAAGGACAAGCCTGCTCTAATACTTGCTAAAAAAAATAATCAGCTATTACTTCCTATTCCAAAGAATTATGGAATAGGACACCTTCACAACTATTACTTCTCCCACATGCTTAACTGCATTTTTGACTGTAAATACTGCTACCTACAAGGCCAATACAGATCCGCTCACTATGTTGTCTTTGTCAATTTTGAAGACTTTGCAGAAGAAATTCAAAAACTCTCAATATCTCACAGTAAAGAAGAGGTCTGTTTTTTTTCAGGTTATGAATGTGACTCGCTAGCTTTAGAGCCAATTACAAACTTTGTTGAGTCCTTCCTTCCCTTATTTAAAGAACTAAATAATGCATATCTAGAAATTAGGACAAAAAGCACTTATATACAGCCCTTACTAAAACAAGCTCCTCTGGAGAATGTCATTATATCTTTTAGTCTAAACCCTCAATCAATTACACAGGAAGTAGAAAGAAAAACCCCTTCACTAGACAGTAGGCTGCAAGCAATACTAGAGCTCCAAAAAAGGGGCTGGAATATTGGACTACGCTTTGACCCTGTAGTATTAGTTAAAAACTTCAAAGCTACCTATTCAGATTTTTTTGAAAAAGTAGCTAAATTTGTGCTTCCTCAACAGCTCCACTCAATAACTTTAGGTAGTGTTAGATTTCCACAACATGTCTTTAAAAATATAGATTCTCTATATAAGTTAGATCCATTCTTTGCTCCTATCGTCCACTTTAACACTCAGGCAAATATGGCATCTTACCCACAATCTATAGAAAAACAAATGCTGGATTTTTGTCATAAGCTAATTCATAAACATCTCCCTGAAAAAGAGGTCCTTCTATGTCAATGAACAAAACTCTAATTCTCACAGGCGCTACAAGTGGTTTGGGCTTAGATTTATGCAATAGCTTATTAGATAAGGGTTATGTTGTATATGCCTTAGGTAGACATATACAAGACCTGCCTAAACACGAGGGTTGTATTCCCATAAACTGCGACCTAAATAAAATTGACTCTATAGAGAATGCCTGTTCTAAGCTCAAAGAGCTAACACATATTGAAGCTCTATTATTATTTGCTGGTGTTGGCCACTTTGCTTACCTAGAGCAACTTTCATTCAGTCAAATAGATGAAATGATAGATGTAAATTTTAAGGGTCACCTAAGAATTCTTAAACATTTAGTCCCAAAGTTTAAAAGGCAAAAAAGAGGGCTTATTGCTTTTATGGGATCAGAAGCAGGATTAGAGGGACAGAAGCAAGGTAGCATCTATTGCGCAACAAAGTTTGCCATTAGAGGTCTTTCACAAGCTATTAGAAAAGAGTGCTCTTCATCAAATGTAAAAGTAAGCCTTATCAACCCCGGAATGGTAAGAACTCCCTTTTACAAAAACCTACATTTTGAACCTGGTGGTGATACAGCCAATAGCATCAACATTAAAGATGTATCTGCTAGTGTCCATTATTTACTTAGCACAGACCCTGGCAGTAATATTGATGAAATCAACCTATCTCCACTAAAGAAAGTTGTCCAAAAGAAAACTTAGACTAAGTGCCCTAGCTGGACTTCGCTTCCATCTACAAATACCCGCAATCTAGAAGAAAGACAGTCTCGTAGGCGATGTGCTAGCATAACTTCTCTAGCTTCTTCAGCCGATATTTTCTTACATGAGTTAATATGAATCTCTCCCAGTGAAGAAATAGCAAGGACTTCCACTAAAGAAGGTTTATCAAACAAGGGGCACCCCTCTACTTTTAAGCTCTTAACAGATAAAGGGGATAAGCCTAGTTGCTGAAAAAATTTTAAATCTATTTGCGGCACATTCTTAAAAACTAGGGCCTTTATGTTTTTACAATAGAAATTTAAATTCTTTAAAATAGCTCTAGCCCCTAAAGAACTAATGAACTCTTTATCTCGAATAGAAAATCGACTTACTAGGCCTAATAGTCCCTTGTACT
>JAACFD010000176.1 GCA_009937555.1 Chlamydiales bacterium
CAACAAAATACCACAAGTTCCCATCTGTGTTACTTCTAAAGGAATTGAAAAAAGTACGGGCAATCTTCTCCCAGAAATAGTTTTAGATGTTTTTGGTCCTGATTACAAAAATAAAATAGCTTGTCTATCAGGTCCCTCTCATGCTGAAGAGGTTATAAAAGATTTACCCACATCAGTATCCTGCGCAGCCTGGAATGAAGAAGTTCGTTATTTTGTTCAGTCTGCCTTTAGTAGCTCAAACTTTAGAGTCTATCCAAGCCAAGATGTTAATGGAGTTGCATTTGGAGGGGCTATGAAGAATATCATAGCAATAGCATGTGGCCTTGGCGATGGGCTTGGTTTTGGTATTAACTTTAAAGCAGCATTAATGACGAGAGGGCTTCACGAAATTAAAAAACTTTCCAAGGTCAAAGGTTGTACGCCTGATACTTTAAATGGTCTTGCGGGTCTTGGAGACTTGTGTGTGACATGCCTATCTGATTTGAGTAGGAATTATCGTTTTGGTTCGTTACTTGCACAAGGAAACTCAGCTAGTGAAGCAAAAGAAAAAATAGGAGTGGTGGTAGAAGGTAGTTTTTGTGTATTAGCAGCACAAGAGCTTGCAGAAAAACATCAAGTAGATGTGCCAATCACTCAGATGATGCATAAAATTCTTTATCAAGATATTCCGGCCCTTCAGGCTTTTAAAGAGCTAAAAGAAAGAATTCCTAAAGAGGAACACCTTTGAGCAATTTTCATAAGATTGTGCCAGCTACTCAGCTAAGAAAGTTAGAAGAGCGGGCCTTTCTAGAAGGGGCTAGTGAAAGCGCCTATATGGAAGAAGCTGGTTATCAGGTCTTTTTATCTATTAAAAAATACCTCTCTCAAGAGGTGATTACTCTTAAAAAGGTTTTGCTGCTTTGTGGCAAAGGAAATAACACGGGTGATGCCTATGTTGTCGGGGGGCATTTTTTAAGAGAAGGAATAGAAGTAGTTGCCTTTAACCTTTTTCCTTTGGACTCTCAAGGAGGATTAGCTCAGAAATATCGGCAGGCATTTGTTCTGCTAGGGGGGCAACAAGAAACGGAATTTGATACCTTTAAGCTGCTTTTTGGAAAGCATAGTATTCTAGTTGATGGAGTATTTGGGACGGGTATAAAGGGCGAACTGACTCCTAATGTTCAAAATGTTTTTCAGGAAATAAATGCTTCTAGGCAAGTAGTTATTTCTATAGATATCCCTTCAGGGTTGAATGGAGAGACTGGAGAGGCATCAAAAGGTGCTTTAAAAGCGAGTTTAACAGTCACTTTAGGGCTTGCAAAGCAGGGGTTATTTCTTAGCTATGCAAAAGATTATGTAGGTGATCTTTATCTAAAGGATTTTGGTCTTCCAGAAAAATATTTACAAGAAGTTGAGCCGATTTTTAACTGGATGAGTATAAAAGAAGCTAGAAGGCTCTTACCTGATATTTTACCAGTGCGGCATAAGTATCAAGCTGGTTTAGTTTTAAATTTTTCGGGTAGCAAAGGGATGATGGGAGCAGCTCAACTATCATCTTATGCAGCACTCCGTTCGGGAGCGGGAATTGTAAAGCTTTTTCACCTTCAGGATGACATTCGAGAGTTATCTAATGCTCCATGGGAGCTGATTAAAAATTCTTATGACGTAGATAAGCTAGAGAATGTCCTGGCTACTTCTAAGCAAGCTGATTGTCTTTTATTTGGGCCTGGTATTGATAACAACCCTTATAAGCTAGAGCTGCTCCAAATACTTTTGTTACAAAAAACACCTCTTGTTATTGATGCAGGTGGAATCCGGCTATTTAAAAAGAAATTGAATGAGGAGCAGGATATAGTACTTACTCCTCATTTAGGAGAGCTAAGAGAGTTGCTTAATGTAGATTGTAGTGTCGTAACAAAAGAGCTTGTTACTCTTTGTCAAAGCTTTGTGGATAAGTATAAGCTTTACCTAGTTGTTAAGGGGGCTATTACTTTTATCTTCTCTCCTACTCAAGAACCCTGGGTTGTTAATCAAGGGGTACCAGGTATGGCTACTGCAGGAAGTGGGGATGTGTTAGCTGGCTGTATTACTGCTTTTATAGCACAAGGTCTAGAGCCAGTTGAAGCTTGTAAGTTGGGGGTCTTATTTCATGCAATCAGTGGTAGCTTAGCGCAAGAAAGTGAAACAGCCTATGCAATGGTAGCAAGTAGTATCATCAAAGCTTTTCCAAAGGCTTTTCACGTTTTGCTATCACCTTCTGATACGGTGTTTTAAGTATTTGAAAATAAAGAAAAAATTCTTTAAATACTTGTAGGATAAATTTCTACCTAAGTATATGAAGGTCTTATGTTTCGAGTTAAGTCTATCCTGTTTATTATCAGTTTATTAACAGCTTTTATGCCTGTTTTAGAAGCTAAGCTAATTAAGTATGATATCGATATCGATTATAAATTGATCAATATTTCAGGCAAAGAAGTACAAGCTGTTGCCTTAGATAAAAAAATACCAGGACCAGTGATTAAGGCAAATGTAGGTGATACGCTAGAGGCAACCTTTCATAACCACTTAGATGAAGAGAGTTCCATTCACTGGCATGGTATATTATTGCCAAATGAGCAAGATGGAGTACCGAATTTAACAACAGCTTCAATTCCTCCTGGCGGGAGCCATACTTACAAGTTTAAAGTAAGTCATGCAGGAACTTATTGGTATCATTCACATAGCAATATGCAAAAGCAGAGAGGTGTTTATGGAGGTATTGTATTCTCTGACAATAAACAAAATCTGCTCTACGAAGAAGATTATGTAGCTATTTTATCAGATTGGTCTGATTCACATCCTATGACTATCATGAGAAATTTGCGCAAAGAAGGTGATTATTATGCTTTTGAAAAAGGTAGTGAACTTAATTGGCTGGAGATGATTAAACGCCCTCCAGGGGTGATAAAGAATCACCTCAAGAGTAGCTTACAAAGAATGCAGGTTATGGATGTATCTGATGTAGCAAATGATGCTTTTTTAGTTAATGGTGCAAAGCAGCAATACATAAAGACAGTAAGGAAAGATAACTCTGTTCGAGTAAGACTAATTAATGCGTCTGCTTCAACTTATTTTGATGTTCGCTTTGCAGGGAAAGAAATGCGCGTGATTGCGGCGGATGGTATTGATATAAAGCCATTTGTTACCAAACAAATAAGTATGGCAATAGGGGAGTCATATGACATAATTGTAAATATAGAAGATGACAAAAGTTATGAGCTAAGAGCAGATGCTGAAGACAGAACAGGGTATGCTTCAATACTTATAGGAAATGGAAAGCAGCAGTTGCTTCCTGATTTGCCACCAATTGACTATTATCCAAGTGAAGAGGAGCATCACCATCACCACCAACCTAAGCAAGCTTATGCAGACTTAAAGGCAAAATACAAGACATCGCTAGATGATAAGAAACCCTGGAGGGAGGTAAACTTATCGCTGACAGGTAATATGCATAAGTTTGTCTGGTCTTTTGATAATAAGCTTCTCTCGGAATCTGATACGATTAAAATACGTCGAGGTGAAAATATTCGTTTTAACTTAACTAATGAGACGATGATGCACCACCCCCTTCATCTTCATGGGCATTTTTTTAGAGTAGTAAATAAGCATAATGAATATTCCCCCTTAAAACACACTGTAAGTATTCCCCCTAACCAGACTGTTACAATAGAGTTCGAAGCAAATGCAGAAAAAGACTGGTTTTTCCACTGCCATAACCTTTATCACTTACATTCAGGTATGGGAAGGGTGGTTAGTTACCAAGAGAAAGAAGAGAACCCACTTTTTAACTTAGATCAACTTGCTGCAGATACTCACTATTTTATGAGTGGAGAATTTAAAGGATTCTCAAACTTAGTTGAGGCAGAACTTAAAATATCTAATGCTAGAAATAGCTTTATATTTAATTCTGAATACCTTTTTGAGAATCAAGACTATGATATTAATCTTGTGTATGAAAGGAATCTAAGTGATTACCTGGATGTCTATATTGGGGCTAATTCTGAAAAAGAAAACAAAGAAAAAGTAGAACATTCAGGAGTAGTAGGAATTAAGTACGTATTACCTTTGTTTATAAAAATAAAGGCTCAAATATATAGTAGAGATGACCTACTTGTCTCAATAGGTAATGAGCACCGACTGGCAGAAAATGTTTTGTTTTCATGGCAGTATGATAGTGAAAGACGCTATAAATTAATGTTTTCTTATCAGTACTCAAAACTACTTCAACTAGCTGTTAACTATGACTCAAAAGCATATTTCGGAGCAGGTGTTTATCTTAATTTCTAGCTATTAGTGTAGTAGGGTTTAAACCATTCTATGAAATGTTTAATTCCTTCTTTTAGTGAAGTCTTAGGGGTATATCCTAGCTTCTCTTGAGCATGAGTGATGTCAGCATATGTCTCTAATACATCTCCTTTCTGCATTTCAACATATTCTTTTACTGCACTCATGCCTAATTCTTTTTCTATACAGCTAATAAAATATTCAAGGGTCTCTGGTTGATTATTGCCTAAGTTAAAGATCTCAAAAGAGGGTTTTATCTTTAAA
>JAACFD010000177.1 GCA_009937555.1 Chlamydiales bacterium
TAATTTCAACATTAATAAAATGATGAGTAGAGCTTATGAAGCACTACCAGATCCTATCCAAAGAAGCATTAAAGAGTACGCTGTTGAAGAGACTTTAAAAGCTTTAACTAAAGACAGAACTATTCATATAGCAGGTAAATCTATCTACACAATTAAAGCTACTAGAGATTATAGCTTAGCATTAGTTACTTTATCATCAGTTGCTGTTGCTCTTTATAACAAAGATAAAATTTCTACGGCAATTAGCTCTACTAGAAATTCAGCAGCTAATATTGCTGAGAAGCTAATGCTAAGATCAGCTGTTTCTGGCGCTTCAACACTAGATGCTTGTGCTGAGGCATACTCAGGAGCAAAAGATAAAGTAGGCGCTTCTATTAGTCGAGTTGTTACAAGTACTAGTGATGCTGTTGAAAGTGCTAAAACTAGTGCAAGCAATGCTGCTGCTAGAGCATCTACAACGATTAGAATGAGCCCAGAAATGGCAAAACTCTTCGTCTCTTCAAGGGCTGAGTCTTGTAATGAAGCTATTAAAGCACGTATTTTAGCATAACTAGGTATTGACGCATCTGTAACTAGTTTAGCTGAAGGAAATGAAAAGTTGAAGGTTCAGCTAGAAGTCCAGAAGACTGAGTTAGATACAGTGAAGGCTCAACTTAATCTTAAGCTTACTCTTTTACAAGGGGAAGTAAGAAAATTAGAAAAGCAGCTAGGAAGCCAAGACTTAGATTCTGTAACTCTTCTTGCGACTACAGTAGGTCTAAGTCCTCTACCTATAAACAGTCCTTTGTTTACTAGACTTATGCCAAGTGTAACACAAAGAGCCCCTGCAGTAAGCATTAGAGATGAGATTAAAGCATTAAAAGAAGCAATTAAAAGTCTAAGAGAAGACCTAGCTAGACCTTCAGGTGATGCTGAAGCTACTTTCTCTGAATTGCCATTAGCATTTTCAACTCCTGTAAGATAAACTAGAAGAGCTGTGCCACATTCAGCCCCTCCAGCTTCTTTCTCTGGCAGTATTTTTAGTGCTTTTTCTGGTCAGGCTACTAATTTTTAAGATTTACTTAGAGAACTAGGAAGCGATGTTTAATCTCTAAAAGCTAAACAAGTATAAATAAAAACCTCTCAAGGTAAAATCTTGAGAGGTTTTTTTTGTTCTTTTTAAAACGTAGTATAGATAACTACCGCGTCTCTAACAATTCCATCTGATCATGAAGAGCAGAGCGGAGATTTTCTAAGAATTTAGAGCCTAAATCATCGCTTAACTCTCTATCGTTAACAATATGGAAAATCAGGCGATCATCTCTAACTACATAGGATACACCTAGACCCTCTGGTACAACAGGTAGGAAGCCTCCTCCTGTAAAAGTTGGGCAAGGAGTTTGACTAGTTGCTAAGAAAAATGATGAAGCTCTTGAAAAACTTTTAAGAGCTTCTGGGAGATTCTCTGATTTTTGCTCCTCTTTTGGTAGAGTAGAAAGATAAACAGCACATAATGAACCTAAATGCCTGTCCACTCCTTTTCCTGTTGAAGCTAGTAGCCTATTCTCGAAATGTTTAGCTAATGCTTTTGAAAAAGCCTGTTTTTGCACCTGAACAGGAGCATCTGCTGAAAGTTCTAGTTATTCTTTAACCTCAGCTGTCAAGGGACGTATTGTCTCAGTTCTACCGTGCGCAAATGCTCTAGTTGAAGCAACAGCATAGGTATTGGTTAAAATGCCTTCTCTAGCTTCATAAACTGCTTTTTGCATCGCTATTTGAATGAATGCATCCGGGCTTATCTTACGCCTTTCCTTAATAGTCTTAGATCCAAAGTCTGTAAAATCTAATACCTGAATCTCTTTAGTTGCTAAGCTTTCAGATAGTGTCCTTCTAGCACTAGAGCATAAACTTTTTAGATCCTCACAATCTGAAAAAGGTAGAGGTCTTAGAGGAGATGGAGATGAAACCACTGAAGGTGCTGTTTCAACTTCTAAAGATCCAGAAGAAGGCTCAAGCTCTTGAGCTAACTCTTGCTCTCTTTTGAGTAACCATCGCCACATATCAGCAGGTATTGTAGCATCAGCTGGAGTGTGTTCGACATAGCCATTTACCACTCCATTTTTATAACATACAAACTGTATAAACTTGTCATACCAAAGAGATCCTTGTTGTATGAATGAAGCCTTTGATTGCTCTTCAACACTACTTGGTTCTTGATCAGAGAGGTGAACTAAAAACAATGCTTCTTCTACAGCTTTTAGATCCTCTGGGCTTCTATCTGTAACTAAAGCCCTGTGAGCCGCCCATTGGTCTCTATCTTGACCGCTTAAAGCAGCAATATCTATCTCAACTTGTGAGTCATAGCCCTTTGTCACTAACTCAAGTTGCTTTCTTATCTCTTTACAAGATAGTGCTTGGCCCGAATCATCTACTAGATTGAACTGTACTAAATTTCCTTTGTAAACAAGAATAATATGTTTAGAGTCAGGGAAGGAACTTATCGTGTCGCACCCTTCTACAGGAATACGGTTGGTACCAAAAAGTAGTTTATAAGGTTCCATATCAGCAGGAATTTTATTCATTACTACAGGAGAATAGCTTTCCTCTCTTAACTTTTCTCTCATTTCTACAGCCGCGTATATAAGACGTGCTGTTCTATCTAGAGCTTCACTTTCACTTAGTATTTTTGGATCATCTATATCAGTGCCCCACCAGCTGTGACAAAGGGGAAGAGCGGTACGAGTTTGAAGGTAAGCAAGGTGAATCCAAATTTCTTCTACATAGCTGGCTTGTGTGTGCCAGAGCATCTGAAGTTTTCTGTGTAGCGCTGGAGCTTCTGTTTCAATAAAATGTTCCCACTGCTTTTTCAGCTCTTGAAACTTTGCTGGTTCTATGACTTTTAAGAATTCTAAAAACCGGTCTTTAGACTCTTTAAGAGATGGAAGGGGCAATGCTGGAAGTAATTCAGAGTATGTAAAGGTTCCAGCTTGATTGGGCCCAATAGAAATTCTCTCATAAATGCTAGATAAGTAAAAAAAACTTTTAGCACTTAGCGAATTAAGGTCCTTGTAGCTAAATGCCCAAGATTTTGCTGTTCTGCACACCAACTTAGAAGAAGCTATGCTAAGCATAGCACACGCGAAAATAGCACTGAGCGAGCGATCTAGTCTTGTAAGTTTTTGATTGTTTACTCTGTACAAAGAGGCTACTGTCAGAGCAATAGAGGTAGTAAATTTTATATTATCATATGTAGGAGCAGGTTTATTAAAGTATTGCTCAACATTTTTTGGATAACCTGTAGAGTGACGTTTTAAGAGATCTAGCAAGCTCATTTTTTTGTCCTTATTTTTATAGAAAGTGAATTAATAAATTGGGGCCATAATTCTATTCTAACTACTAATTAACTTCAGCTACTTTTAGCTCACAAATCGCCATAGGATTTTTTCTTTTATCAGGAGGTTGGTAGGGGTTTTCATCAATCTTAGACAGAGAAGCCAAGTTGGCACTTTTTGTGTCAAATATGGTTAGTTGACCTCCAACTCTAAGAACTGCAACACCATCATCACTAACTGGGTTCAGGAAATCTTGAGAGCGCTTTCCAGATGGAGTTCCCGGGCCTGAGGGTGTTGAACTTCCTGATGATAAGTCGGAAGAGCTTCTAGTAAGCTTTAGCAGCGAAGAACCTACTCTTTTTAGTGTTGCTTTAGGACTTAAATCTTTAGTAAAGCGCTGGGTAGATTCATACAAGAAACGATAACCAAAAAAATGATCAAAGGTAGCTAGGGTAATCACAGTTAAAGCTAAACTTGTTATAGTGGATGAGCTGAATGATAAAATTCCGGAATCTATTTGCTTAGCTTTTTGCATTGGGAATTGAATCAATTGAGGTGTATGTTTACTGAGTCTTTCCATTCATATATCTCAAGTATATAAAAGCTAAACTAGCTTGATTAGGCAAGAAGGAATATCGATATAGGGGAAAGCTTATAAAAGAAAAAGTTTAAAAATAAAAGAAGTACTTAGCTATTCAGCAAGTTTTTCAAAGTGTATAGAAATTTCGTGAGAATTTCGGCCGGAAGCATCGTTACTTGAAGCTTCTTCAGCTCCTTTCAGAGAGAAGCCTAGCTGTTTAATTCTGTCAGCTAAAGTGTTTTTAAAGCGGTTAAACCCTTCTTTTTCAACGGAAAAACGATGGTGACTAGGAACAGGAATTCTCCAGGTTACGCTTAGTCCTGTCGGTTTTAGGTGCTTAGAATTTTTGCATAAATTAACAATAAGCTCTTGAGCATTCGCAGGATTTTGATTCTCTTTGGTTTTTCCGGTTCGGTAGACCACGACTTGTTTTTCTTCTTTTATCTGAGAGTCAATGCTTTTTACCAGCTCTTCAAAAGTTTCACATGCCTTAGCTAACATTTATTGGACCTACCGAAAATTGAAGTTTATTAATACTAAAATAATAAATTAACTTTATCAAGAGTATATAAAGAGCTATGCCTTTATATTTTATCTCTATTATTTTATTATTTCACAGTATATAAAATGTCTAAGCTAAAATTCCAGAAT
>JAACFD010000178.1 GCA_009937555.1 Chlamydiales bacterium
CCTGTTCGCATAGCTTTTTAGATTATACCTACCAGAGTCAATACACTCATTTAAAGAAGCAGAGTAAGAGTTTAAGCTCTCTTCCTGGTGATGAGTGCTATATCATTTTTTTAGTGGCTGCAAGGCATTTAGATTATGCCTCTACGCCAAGATTTTTACGATCTTTAGATATTAATCCCATGAGTAAAGAAAAACGTTTATCCTTTGGTCATGCCTGGTTTTACCTCAGAGGGTTAAATGATAAACAAGAGCCCGAAGTGTTGGAAGGGGGACATAGTGGGGAGCTTGGCTTAAATCAAGCAAAGTATTTTGAAGGTGTTGTAAATAATATCAAGTATGGCTACAGCAATCCAACTAAAGAGCAAATGCAAGCTATACGTTATGAGAAAAACCCTATAAAGTATCTATGGGAAACTATATATGATGGTTTTTTGCAAAAAGGTGATGGGGGATACCAGCCGACACTTGCTATTTACTTAGCTATTGATAAGTCCCAGTACTTTCGCTTAAAAAAGATGTTGGACCCTTCAAATTATAACTATTTTGCCTATTCAATTACTCAAAACCAGTGTTGTAGCTTAGTGATAAAAATGGCGAAAAGTTTAGGGTATGAACTATATGCTAGCAAAAGTATTGAGGTTCCGCCAAAGCTAAGTTTTAATGGTGAAAGTCTTCGTTTTAGAGAAGATGAGCGGTACGCAAACTTTACTTTTCTCAGCCCAGATGAGCTAGAGAAAAGTATGTATGAGCTATTAAAGCAAGATGCAGCGTGGAAAGATGTAACCGCTTGGTGGTATGAGAGCCAGCCTTAATGCTTACTGCAATTCAGGTGCACTAATAGCTACACCCATTGCATGAATCCCATTATCAACGTGAATGATCTCTCCAGTAATAGCAGAAGATAGTGGCGATAATAAGAAAGCTGCACTATTTGCAATTTCTTCGGCTTTTAGATCTTTTGTTAATGGAGCGTTAGCTTGGCTGTAGTCTTTCATCTTTTCTATAAAGCCTATTGCTTTTGCAGAACGTGAAGATAAAGCTCCTGCAGAAATAGCATTTACACGGATGTTCCACTTTCTACCAGCTTCAAAAGCAAGGGTTCTTACATCACTTTCAAGGGCAGCTTTAGCAGAGCTCATTCCACCACCATAACCAGGTACAGCTTTTTCAGAAGCCATAAAGGTTAAGCAAAGGTAGCTTGAACCGGGGTTCATAATAGGTCCAAAGTACTTAAGTAAGCTTATTGATGAGTAACTAGATGCAGAAAGAGCATCTAAATAACCCTGTCTAGAGGTATCAAGTAAATCATTCTTCACCTCTGGAGCGTTTGCTAAAGAGTGAACTAAGATATCAAGTTTACCAAAGTCGGACTCGAACTGCTTAGCTACTTCTTCAATTGTATAGGAAGAAAAATCTTTGTAACGTCTACTTTCTTTAACTTCTTCTGGCACATCAGCTGCTGTATCAAAGGCTGCATCTAAAGGGTATATTTTTCCAATCTTCATTAGAGACTGGTCGCTTAGTCTAAGAGAGTCATCCATTTTTCCTGATTCAATCGCTTTTTCTAAGATACGTACAGTGGGAACCCAAGTTCCTAAGTATACTTGACATCCTGCTTCTTGAAGAGCTTTGGCTATTGCGAAACCAAAACCTTTATCATCTGAAACGCCGCAAATTAATGCTTTTTTTCCCTTAAGTTGAAAGTCTAACATCTTTTTTCCTTTGCTTACTTTTGAGCTTAAGAAACTATGTCTAAGCTGATTGAATAATGATTTGATCTGCGATGATTCTACTGGATCAACTGATATATCTCAAGCCTTCACTAAAAAAATCCGATAGCCATGTGTAAGAGTTGCAGTAGGGGTGTGCCCTATTGCAGTTTGCTTGTATATATATGTTAAAATAGTGTTAAGTTGCTTATTTAGAGTATTTTGGCATAAGAATTGCTTATTAAGTAGCATCAACACTAGATTAAAGGGGGCAACATAGTGATTAAGGGGCTTTTACGAACACTGCTCTTTGTAGGGAGTGCAGCATTATTTTCTTTCACCACACCTATTAAAGGTGAGGAAATGAAGGCTAATTCCACAATAGATAGTAGTATTATAGCGCAGAATAATTCAACACCTGGGAAAAATTCAACAATCAAAATGGGCAAAGATGGCCGCGTAGGGATTGTTGTGTCTGTTAAAGGGAAGAACTTTATACAGCGAGATGCTGGAGATAAAGTAGTTGCAGCTCCTAAGACAAATGTCCTTATTGGTGATGAACTTAGTACCTCTAATGAAGGATATTTACAAGTAACATTTGTAGACGGCTCAATCTTAAAGCTAGTTGGAAAAGGATCTGTATCTGTTAAAGACTTTTTATATGATGAAGAAAAGGGAGAAGCCGGAGGAGAGCTCACAACAGAAGGTGCCACTTTTGTATTTATGAGCGGAAAGATAAGTAAAATAGCCCCACAGAACTTTAAGGTAAAAACCGCAACAGCAACTATTGGTATTAGAGGTTCCACTATTGATGCTTCAGTAGGAAGTGGTGGAGAAATGAAGTTAACAGGCGGCGGTATTTTTGCAGAACCTATTGGTGGCGGAGATATGGTTGAATTTAGCCATGATGGTCCTCAAGTTGCTTTTGAATTTACAGAGGGTGGAGTACAAGAAATACCTGTTCCTGATGAAGGGGGATTTTTTGCTTCCAAAGCTACAGAATTATTTGGGGAAGATGCTGACTCAATTACAGCTACAGAGGATGACGAAGAAGAAGAGGAAGAGGAAGATGATGCAGCTTCAGATGATGATGAAGGCGATGATGATGAAGAGGAAGAAGAAAAAGGTAGTACTCTAGGTGAAGGTGAAGTTGAAGAAGAATCTGCAGAGTTTGCTCTTGATTTTGAAGGAATAGATATAAGTTCAATTCTAGAAGATATTAACCAGTTTGACTTAGATGAAGACCTATCTTCTTCTGAAGCAAAGTTAGAAGGAATGTCTGGTCACTTCTTTAAGAAAGGAGAGCTAAATAAAGTTCAAGATATGACACTATTTGCTAACCATAACCGTCTCTTTATAGGTTCAGAGTTTTCTGAAGAGGCAGGGAAGTACTTAGAATATAGTGGGCTTACATATAAAGCCCTAGCAAATCAAGGAGCAGATGTAAGTAGTGTTGGCTTTCTGGCATTTACAGATAATGCTTCTCAAAATGAACTAGGTTATATAGGTAAAGAAAAAGGTATTGAATACCTTAACAGAACAGATGGTATCATGAATTTTACCTCAGCAATGCCATCTTTATTTGCTTCTACTAATACAGACTTTCCTTTATCTGTTGTTACAGCTGATGGATATATGACATTTACTGGTGAGAATGATCTTTTTGTAGATATTGCGCATGAAAGTCTATTTGGTTCAGTCTCTTTTGAATCTTTAGGAGGTTCACTCACAGATCCAGAAGGAGCTTCTAGAAATGAGTTTTACCAGCAGCTAGATTTCATGCTAGCTTCACAGCCAGATTTATTATTTTATACAAAACACCAGAGCTTGGATAAAGCTACAGGTGACTTTGGTGAAAATAGCCTACACCTTACAGCTAATTTAGGTTACGGTGTAGTTAATGGAGAATTTTTAGGTAGCTCAAGAGGGGGATTAACCTCGCTAGATGATTTTGATGGAAGTGCTCAACTATACGGTGATAACACTGTAGAAGGCGTAGGTCTTTTTTCTTCACCAAGTTCAGGGGAAGAGGGTGGTTTTGTAGCTGCTTCGTTTAGTGAAGGTACAATTATTGAGGACCTTCCTACAGCTGGCCTAGTAGAATATGTAGGTTTTGCAAGAGGGTCACAACTTAGTTTTAATTCTGTGAATAACCTTGTTAGTACCGAAATTCAGCATGCAGATGCTTTATCATTTTCTATTGATTTAGCCACAAAAGAGTTAGATGAAAGTTCTTTGAACTTTAAATTAAGCGACGCTAGAGAGTTTAGCTTTACACCAGGGACATCTTTTGTTCTTAGTCAAGAGTTAGCTTTTTCAGCTTTAGATCATAGTTCTGTTGATCCTACTCAGAGTTTTATTTTAGCAAATCCCGTTCCAATAGTAAATGCAGCGACATCAAATCCAGTAAAAGTTGAAGGCGTGCTTTGGGGTTCATACAATCTTGTCAGTGGAGATGCTCAAACAGTTAACCCTGGGCAGATGAACTTCTTTGTAGCTGCAGATGTTACAGAAGATAGTTACTTTTTAAACGGATCTAGTATTAAGTCTGAGAGAACAGCTGTTCCTTTAGCTTATTATGAAGGTGCTGCTAGAAGAACAATTGTAGATCCTGATTTATTTGCAGAAAAGTATGAAGGACTAACAGGCACAGAGAATCTCCCTTTCTTTACTGAAGAAGGTTACTCTAAGGTTCTTATTAACTACGAAGATGAAACTTTTAAACACTACAGTGTGTTTCCTGATGGCTTCTTAATTGTGGGCTCAGGTGATTTAGGAACGGTAGATCTTAATGGTAGCGAAGCTGGTGGAGAGCATTTTGG
>JAACFD010000017.1 GCA_009937555.1 Chlamydiales bacterium
AAGCTGTTGAAGATAAAAAAACTAGAGTTTCTCATTAACAGAGAAAGATTGCAGTGATGAAATAAAAAGGGGATAAACTGATGAAAACTCCTCGCTATTAGAGGTTGCGGTAATAAAATAGATATCTTTTTTATGCGGGAGTATTGCTTGTAGTATGCATGCCTTTCCTAGCTGTGCTTCGCCTTCAATAAATACTAAGTGTGCAGCTCCACAATTAGTATTAAGGGTTCCTAGATACGACCAATTATAAAGTCCTGTATCTTCAAATACTTGTCGCTGCTCTTTAAAAAACTTTTCCTGTTTAAAAGCGCAGTTCTTTTGGACGGTTAGGTTTATGTTTGGAGGGATGAAGTGATAAGACTTTGCGTATATATATGCTAAAACATTATTAGCAAGTTCCTTTCTAGGTGCTGACTTCCAATTTGAGGGACAGTTTATTTCGCAGCTTGTCCTTTCATTTACATCTATTTTTAAATTAGAAGTACTAAAGCTACTTAAAGATAAGGCTATCATGGATAGTACTATGGCAACGAGTCTCATCAAATTTACTCCGTATTTAGGTAGCTTTAAGGCGCGCCACCGACAGTTTAGGTTTATTTAATTGATAAGTAAATAAACCAGAATAGATTCCTCAATTTAATGAGCATTTTAGAATATTCTCGGAATATTTGCTTTAAATTTATATTTATAAGATGTTATATCTCTGCAATAAGTATAGCGTTTTACCATTAACGTTTAGGTTTCTAACGCTTTAAGAACCACAACCCCACATTATAAGCATGGATACATTAGAACAAAAAAGTCAGGACAAGCTTCAAGAGATCTGTGAAGTTTTAAGAAAGCAGACACTTGAGCCTGCAAGTAACGAAGCTGATAGCTTAATTAAAGAAGCAGAAGAAAAAGCTGCTCGAATTATTCATCAAGCTGAAGAAAAGAAGAAAAGCATCTTAGACAGTACTCAGGAAGAGTTAGATAAGCAAAAGTCAATCTTTGAGAACTCTTTACAGCAAGCTGGAAAGCAGTCTTTAGAGCTTTTACGTCAAGCTATCGAGCAACAGTTATTTAATGAGGATTTTTCCAATTTAATTGAATCTCAAGCTTCCTCAGAAAATATTGTTGCTGATACTATTAAAACACTCCTTTCTATTGCTGATAAACAAGGCTGGGGTAAAGATATTTCAGCTGAAGTAGGGAAAAGTGTAAATACTGAAAAGCTTTCTCAAGTACTTGGAAGTGAAATCATGGGAAGGCTTAAGGGTAGTAGCATACAGGTCTCTTCTATAAAGGGAGGCGCTCAGTTAAAGTTACATGGAAAGAAAATCACTTTAGATCTTTCAGACCAAGCTTTAAAAGATCTACTGGGTAAGTTTTTACGAAAAGATTTTAGAAGGTTTTTATTTTCTGAAAATGGCTAATTATTATTTTTTAAGCACTCTATTTCCTCCACTTGAACTGGGGCATACGCCCCAGGAATCTTTTGCAAGCCTATTGCCTAATGTAATAGAGGAGCTAAACAAAGAAGATCGTTCATATTTTGAATTATTAAGACTGTATTTTGATATCCAAAACTTGAAAGCGTATATGCTGCAAGAGCCACTAAACTCTTTTGCAAACCTTTCAACTAAAGAGCAAATACAGGAAAACTTAGAGCAGGAATCATTTTATCCCAATTTCGTATTTGAGTTTTTTTCAACTTGGGATTCTGATGATAAAAGACTAGAAAATTATGCTGATTTACTGAGGCGCTTTTACAGTTATGCTGATACAACTAGCTCTCAATTTTTATCAGCATTTTTTGAGTTTGAGCGCAAATGGCGTATTGTAATGGTCGGCTTTAGGTCTAAGCATATTCAAGCAGATGTTCAAAAGCAGCTTCAGTTTGAAGATCCTTACGAGACAACTGTCGCACAGGTATTAGCACAAAAAGATGCAAAGAATTTTGAGCCTCCCACTGAATTTGCAGGTTTGAAAGATCTTTTTGAACGTTGGAAACTTTCTCCAAAAGGTTTACTGAAGGCATTAGAACAATATCGCTTAGATCATATAAGTAACCTAGCAGAAGGAGAACTTTTCTCCTTTGATGCCATTGCAGCCTATCTAATAAAACTAGCAATTGTTGAGCAATGGCACCAAATGGAACAAAGTAGTCAGCTAGGTAGTGAAAATATAAATAAAATATTAGAGGAAGTAAGATGACAAGTACACTTGAAGCCCCAGGGAGCTCTAGCAAAGTATATACTAGAGGAAAGGTAATTAAAGCTTTTGGTAACCTCCTTCAAGTAAAGTTTGAAGGCAACATTAGCCAGGGTGAAGTGGCAATGGTAGAGGTTGATGGACAAGAGTTGAAGGCTGAGGTAATTGAAATCGTTGGAGATGAAGCTAAAGTCCAAGTCTTTGAGGATACAAAGGGTATTAAATTAAACACGCCTGTGCGTTTTGAGCAAGATCTATTAGTAGCAGAGTTAGGTCCAGGTATCTTAGCTTCAATTTTTGATGGCCTACAAAACCCCTTAGAAAAAGTTGCAAAAGAAGGGGGCTACTTCCTTCAAAGAGGAATCTACTTAAAGCCTATCGATAGGCAAGTTAAGTGGGACTTTACTCCTATAGCTAAAGTAGGAGATACGCTATCAAGAGGAGAGACCATAGGTGAAGTTCCTGAGGGAAGATTTCAGCATAAAATAATGGTTCCATTTTCCCATTATGGAAATTATAAGTTAAGCTGGGTTGCAAACTCAGGAAGCTATACTGTTGACGAAGTTATTGCTAAGGCAGTTGATGAGACAGGGGAAGAGTTTGAATTTACAATGATGCAAAAATGGCCGGTTAAGCAAGCCCTTTTTGAAGGGGAGAAAGTAAAAGCTTCTAAAATGATGCAGGTCGGTTTACGTATCATGGATACTCAAACTCCTGTTTTAAAAGGTGGAACATTTTGTACTCCAGGTCCTTTCGGAGCTGGGAAGACCGTTTTGCAGCACCACCTTTCTAAATACAGTGATGTAGATATCGTTGTTGTTGTTGCTTGTGGTGAAAGAGCTGGAGAAGTCGTAGAAATGTTACGCGAGTTTCCTGAATTAGAGGATCCTCATACTAACGGTTCTTTAATGGAGAGGACTTCTATTATTTGTAACACCTCTTCAATGCCCGTTGCTGCAAGAGAAGCATCAGTCTATATGGGAATGACTCTTGCAGAGTACTATAGACAGATGGGACTTGATGTGCTGCTACTAGCAGACTCAACTTCTAGATGGGCCCAAGCTCTTCGTGAGATGTCTGGTCGTTTAGAAGAAATACCAGGTGAAGAAGCTTTCCCTGCTTATTTAGCTTCAAGAATTGCTGAGTTTTATGAAAGATCTGGAGTTGTTTCTCTGAAAGATGGGGCTATGGGGTCTGTAACTGTTGGTGGAGCGGTCTCTCCGGCAGGTGGTAACTTTGAAGAGCCCGTAACTCAAGCGACTCTTTCAGTTGTAGGGGCTTTTTTAGGCTTATCTCGTTCACGATCAGATGCAAGGCGATATCCAGCGATTGATCCTTTAATTTCATGGTCTAAGTATGTAGATGAAGTAGGTAAAGTTCTAGATGAAAGAGTTAAAGGTTGGGGAGCTATGGTAACCCGAGCTGCAGATATTTTACGTAAGGGTGATGAAATAGGTAAACGGATGGAAGTAGTAGGAGAAGAGGGAACTGCTATTTCAGAAATGCTTATATATCTAAAAAGTGAGCTATATGATTTTTGTTATCTTCAGCAAAATGCATTTGATAAAGAAGATGCCTATTGCCCACTAGATAGACAGATCCCTATTTTTAAACTGATTAACCGTGTTTTTGAGATGGATTTCGAATTCCAAACTCACAATGAAGCTAGAAAGTTTTTCTTAAAGCTGCAAAATGATCTTAAAAACCTTAACTTTATGGCCTTTGAGTCTGAAGAATATAAGAAGCAATTTAAGCTAGTTGAAACCATGTTAGACGAAGCTAAAACAAAGTAAATAGGTGGTTAATATGAAAACGGTACATGATAGAATTGTAGACATGCGTGGTAGCTTAATCACTGTTCACTCAGAAGGTGTGGGCCTTGGAGAGCTAGCTAAGATTGATATGAAAAGTGGTAGAAGCACGTTTGGGTCGGTATTACGCTTTGAAGATGATCTAGTAACACTACAGGTTTTTAGTAATACAAGAGGTATTAATACAGGTGACAAAGTTACTTTTTTAGGCCGTCAAATGCAAGCAACCTACGGTAGTAGTTTACTTGGGCGGAGACTTTCTGGAGCAGGAAATCCCATTGATGGAGGCCCTGAAATTATGGGTGAATCTATCGATATAGGACAACCTTCATTTAACCCTATTAAAAGAATTATCCCTAATCAGATGGTAAGAACTAACATACCTATGATTGATATTTTTAACTGTCTAGTAAAGTCACAGAAAATACCTATTTTTTCTGTAGCTGGAGAACCTTACAACCCTCTTTTGATGAGGATTGCAAACCAGACTGATGCTGATGTTGTTATCATTGGAGGTATGGGGTTAACTTTTGATGATTACCAAGCTTTTATTGATAATGCAGAACAAGCTGGTTCTATTAGTAAAACAGTTATGTTTGTTCATAGAGCAACAGATCCAGCAGTTGAGTGCGTACTTGTGCCGGATATGGCACTAGCTTGTGCTGAGAAATTTGCTACAGAAGGTAAAGACGTTTTAGTTCTTCTTACAGATATGACAGCTTTTGCAGACTCTTTAAAAGAGATTGCTATTACGATGGACCAAGTTCCTTCTAATAGAGGTTACCCAGGTTCCCTTTACTCAGACTTAGCTTCGCGTTATGAAAAAGCGGTAGATATTGAAGGAAGTGGCTCTATAACAGTTATTGGTGTTACTACAATGCCAGGTGATGATGTTACTCACCCTATACCTGATAATACAGGTTATATTACAGAAGGGCAGTTTTATCTTCATAACCATACAATTGACCCTTTTGGTTCGCTATCCAGACTAAAGCAGTTGGTGATGGGGAAAGTTACTAGAGAAGACCATGCAGACCTAGCTAATGCTATGGTGCGTTTGTTTGCTGATGCTAAAAAAGCTAATGAAAGACAAAGCATGGGCTTTAAGTTATCTAAATGGGATGAAAAGTTATTAAAATAC
This sequence comes from Chlamydiales bacterium, assembly GCA_009937555.1. GTDB lineage: Bacteria > Chlamydiota > Chlamydiia > Chlamydiales > JAACFD01 > JAACFD01. Next base: position 5,146 of record JAACFD010000017.1, read on the forward strand.
TCTAAGCTTTTTCAAAAGCGTATGATGGACCTTGAGGTAAACCTACCTCTTGAAGAAGCATTAGATGAAGGCTGGCGTATTCTTGGGGATTGTTTTGACTCTCAAGAGTTAGGGTTAAAGCAAAAGCTAGTAGATAAATACTGGACAGCTAATACTTAATTGTAGAGGTAGTAGTGGCTGAAATTAAACTAACAAAAAATGAGCTAAGAGCGCAGCAAGTTAAGCTATCACAGCTAAATAAATACTTGCCCACACTGCAACTTAAAAAAGCAATGTTGCAGACAGAGGTTAATGATGCAAAAGCCTTAGTTGAAAGCTTAGATCAAGAGTTTGAAAGGGAAAGACACCAAGTTAGCGGTTTTGCTTCTCTAATGTCTAGAACTCAAGATTTTAATATAGATAATATTGGTAGAGTAGAGCAAGTAAACAAGAAATATGAGAATATTGCTGGTGTTGAGGTACCTCATTTAGATAGTGTTCAGTTTGCTACCCTTGAGTACCAACTGTACGAGGCTCCTGTTTGGCTAGATGCTGCAGTTATCCAGGTAAGAAATATGGTTGAGGGTAAGGTTAAAGTGTTAATAGCTCATGAGAAGCTAGAAGCATTGGAGAAAGAGCTAAGAGAAGTATCTATTAGGGTGAATCTTTTTGAGAAAATCTTAATACCAAGAGCTCTTTGGAATATTAAAAAGATTAAAATATTCTTAGGTGATCAGCAGTTAAACGCTGTTTCTCAAGCCAAGAAAGCTAAAGATAAAGTAATGATGAGAAAGCTTAAGCCTAAAAAGGTTTCGGAGGACATGCTGTGAGAGTAGATGTTCAAAAAGTACTATTTGTTGGCCTTGAGGAAAATAAAGAATCCTTCTTTGCAGATGCCCAGCGTCTTGGGGTTTTAGAATTTATTGATAAGCGTTTCCACCTATCTCGAGAGCTTCCTGCTTCCTTGCAAAAGTATATGAATGCGCTAAAAGTTTTAAGACGCTACCCCATTGATTCTTATAAGCAATCTGAAGATAAAGTTGATTTAGAAGCTTTAGCTACAAGAATTGAAGAAACGCAAAACCACTTGGAACAGTCTTACGAGAAGCAACGTCTATTAACTCAAGAAATTGCGAGAGTAGGGGCTTTTGGGAAGTTTAAACCATCTGATATGCGCTATATAGAGAAGAATTCAGGTCGATCATTTTACTTTTATTTTAGTAAAAGTTTGGATGCTTTTGCCCACTCTGATGACCCAGATCTTTTCTATGTAGGCTCTATGCACGGCTTATACTATTTTGTACGTTTGTCTACGGATGCTATTATTTCGGATGCTATCATTGAAATGAAAGTAGACAAGCCTGTGCAGGAGTTAGAAGCACAGAAAGCTGAAGTTGAACAAGAAATAGAGCAGTACACAAGAGACTTAGGTGATTTTACTTGTTTTTATGATGCTTTAGATAAGCAGCTTATACACGAGATGGATTCTCATAATCTCTCACAAGCATCCAAAACTGCTGACATGTGCCTAGATAATAAAATGTTTTATGCTGAAGCATGGGTTGCTAAAAATAAATTGGACAGTTGTACCCAGTTATTAAAAGAAAAAGGTGTTGTAGCCCAGAAGGTTGCTATTGAAGAAGGAGATAAAGTTCCTACATATCTGGAAAATGAAGGTTTGAGTAAGATTGGTGAAGACTTAGTCAATATCTATGATGCCCCTTCAACAACCGATAAGGACCCTTCTATCTGGGTTTTATGGGCATTTGCTTTTTTCTTTGCGATCATTATTGGCGATGGCGGATACGGATTATTGTTTTTAGCGGGGGCTTTGCTGGTTAAGTTTAAAGCTCCAAACTTAAAAGGGGCAGCTAGCAGGATATTAAAGCTTACACTTATTCTTTCTACTACATGCATCTTATGGGGAGTTTCTACCACTTCTTTTTTTGGAATGAAAGTGGATATAGACCATCCTATTAGGAAGCTTTCGCCTTTAGGTTATGTTGTAAAAAAGAAAGTGGATTATCACTTTAAGATGAAAGATGAGAACTATCAGAAATGGGTTCAAGAGTTTCCTGTCTTAAAGAGCTTGAAAAACCCACAAAGTATTCTAAGAGAAGCTAAAACACACATTGGTAAAGATGTTAATTATGTTCTTTACAATGACTTTTCAGATAAGATTCTAATGGAATTTGCTATTCTACTGGGAGTTTTACACCTTTGTTTGTCTTTCCTAAGGTTAATTATGCAAAACTGGAATGGCATTGGTTGGATTTGCGCGATGATAGGGGGATATCTTTACTTCCCTGCATCCAGTATGTTGTCAGCTACTAGTTTAGTTCATTTTATGCTGCCTTTTCAGCCAGAGGTTTTAGCGAGTGTAGGGCAGCAAATGATGTTTGGTGGAATGATAGGGGCTATTGGTCTCAGTATTATACAGAACAAGCTTATGGGAATTTTTGAAATTGCTAATATCATTCAGATTTTTTCAGATATATTATCTTATTTAAGACTATATGCTTTGGGTCTTGCTGGTGGCATGGTTTCCCAAGCTTTTAACCAAATGGGTATGGACTTAGTTTATTCAGGGGCCTTAGGGATGTTTTTTGGGCCCTTTGTCATTATCTTTGGTCATATGATCAATATAATGCTCTCTTTAATGGGGGGTGTTATACATGGATTAAGATTAAACTTTTTAGAGTGGTATCACTATTGTTTTGATGGAGGGGGTAAATTATTACGCCCTTTAAAATTGATGAAGAATTAATTAGTTATTTAAGGAGTAAATGAGATGGATGCAAATTTAAATATGGTAGGACCGGCGATTGCTCTTGGTTTAAGCTGTCTAGGCAGTGCAATTGGTTGTGGTATCGCAGGGATGGCTTCTCATGGAGCTATGAGTCGTGTAGAAGAAGGACATGGTAAATTCATTGGTATGTCTGCTGCACCTTCCTCACAGGCTATTTACGGATTTATTCTAATGCTCATGATGAGTGGAGCAGTAGATAAAGGGATGTCTCCTTATACAGGTATTGCTGTAGGTTTGTTTTCAGGTTTAGCGATTATGATATCAGCTATTTACCAGGGTAAGTGTGCGGCCACTGCTATCCAAGCAAGTGCTAAGCAGCCAGCTATTTTTGGTAAGTGTTTTGCTGCAATTGGTATTGTTGAATCTTTTGCATTATTCGCCTTCGTTTTTGCTTTAATGATCTTAAAGTAAGAGGTTGTTTCAATGGGGTCAAGGATAGAGAAGGATAGCCTAGGAGAAGTTGAAGTTCCTGATAATAGATATTATGGAGCACAAACTCAACGCTCTTTGCAAAATTTTAAGATTAGTCATAATCAAATGCCTTACCCTATTATTCTTGCTTTTGCAGTAGTTAAAAAGGCTGCAGCAATTACTAATGTTGAATTAGGCGTTTTAGATGCAGAAATAGGCTCTACCATTCAGTATGTCTGTGATGAAATCATAGAAGGAAAGATTGGTAGAGAGCATTTTCCTCTGCTAGTGTGGCAAACTGGCTCTGGTACGCAGACTAACATGAATGTTAATGAGGTAATTGCTAACCGTGGTATAGAGATATTAGGTGGAGATAAGGGGAGTAAAACTCCTGTTCATCCTAATGATCATGTTAACCGCTCTCAATCTTCTAATGACACATTTCCCACTGCTATGCATATTGCAGCTTACCAGGAGACAAAGCAAAGGCTTTTGCCCGCACTAGATGCATTTATTAAAGAATTAAAGGCTAAACAAGAAGCCTTTAAAGCCATTTTCAAAATAGGTCGTACTCATTTAATGGATGCTACACCTCTAACTCTAGGGCAAGAATTTTCTGCATATGTCAATCAAATGGAGAATGCTAAAAAAGGTATTGAAAATAGCCTAAATTTTATTGCTGAGCTAGCTTTAGGAGGGACTGCAGTTGGGACAGGTATCAATTCTCCTGAGGGGTATAGCGAATTAGTAGCTAAGCATATTGCAAAGCTAAGTTCACTTCCATTTATATCTGCTAAAAATAAGTTCCAGGCATTATCTACTAATGATGCCATTTTACAGTTAAGTGGCGCTCTTAAAGTCTTAGCAACTACAGCAATGAAAATGGCCAATGATATACGCTGGCTCTCTTCTGGGCCTAGATGTGGAATTGGAGAGCTTGTGATTCCCTCGAATGAGCCAGGCTCATCTATTATGCCTGGAAAGGTTAATCCTACCCAGTGTGAAGCCCTTACGATGCTTTGCTGTCAAGTTATGGGGAATGATGTGGCCATAACAGTTGCTAATTCTCAAGGAAACTTTGAGTTAAATGTTTTTAAGCCAGTCATGGCATACAACCTTTTGCACTCGATAGAGCTTCTTTCAGATGGCTTAAATAACTTTAATGCTAAATGTCTATCTGGAGTTGAGGCAAATACTGAGCAGATATCAAAGCATCTAGAGAATTCATTAATGCTTGCAACAGCTCTTGTCCCTACTGTCGGCTATGACAAAACTAGTAAGGTAGTCTTAAAGGCTCATCAAGAGGGTAAAACTTTAAAACAAGCTGCTCTTGAGCTTGGCTTTGTGACAGAAAATGAATTCGACTCTATTATTAAACCTGAAAAGATGGTTCCTAACGCTACTTCATAATATAGCTAATGCGAGACATTATTAAGGCTTCTCTCCAGCCAGCAAGCTTATCTTCGCTTACTTTTGTATGGTTCGCTACAAAGCTAAAGATGAAAATACCGCCAAATTGGCCACGTTGAAACAGTGATAGTCTTTGAACAGGGATCCCATAATCAGGGGGGGACCAATGCACTATCATACGATTTTTCTGATGGTCTAGAAACTCTCTATCCATATCTAAGCTTTTGATAGCGGGAAAGGCTTTTTTACCATAAGCTTTAGCAAACTCCTCTAAGCTTAAAGTAGATAGATAGCGCTCACCGATAAGAGCTTCATCGTAGTTATAAGGAGATTTCTCCTCATGAATGTACATAAATTCAACGGCTTTTTCATCGTGAATCCACAGCCAGCGTTTATGCACTTCACTACTTTCAACGGCTTCAAACTGAGAAGCCATATACTTTGGCATATTGAAATTGAAAGTCGTACCTAGCTTTTCTAAGGCGCTAATTGGTAGTGCGATACTTATAATTAAAGCAATACATAGCTTATTCATATACAGGCTTCTAGTCGTTTATTGTTCTAGCTTCCTTATATATTTTTTCCATTGTTTGATCAAATGAAATTTCACTGCTACTTTGAAGCAGTTCAACTTCCATCGACCTTCCAATGCCTTGACCAGCTGGTGTTTCTAGGTGTGCAAAAAAACTGTTTTTTAAATCATCCCCACTAAGAGCTTGGGGTAGAATAATATTGTGCTGCTGGAGCTTGTAGAGCGTAAGTTTTCTTAGGTCTCTTAGGAAGTATTTTAATTGAGATTTGATAGAGTCAGAATCTTCACTACTAAGGTGGCAAGACTTTTCTAGAAGCTTAGAGCGGTTTAATAAAGTTTGAGCAAGTAGTTTTGGTTGTGAGTTAGAGTCAATCTCTTCAAGTGAAGCGCTTAGTGTAGCAACTTCTTGTAGAAGTTCTTGGTTAATATGTTTATCTGAAGTGAAGGCTTCTAGCCAGGAGCTGGCAAGTGTATCAAGAGGGATCTGAGTCCATTGCCAAGCTGTGAAGAGTCTTAAGTTTAAAGAAAAAAGACCTTCTGAAAAAGGGATGTCGGGGCTATCTATTATACTCTTACTGTGATGAACACTATTGATTGTATCAAAGTAGTGTTGCATTTTTTTTAAGTTTAGCTCTGGCCATAGGCCTTTGCCAAAGTCTTTTGAGTATGCTTGGTAGATAGGTGTTAATGGCGCCTGAAAGGGTAAGGGGGTTTTTAGCAAGTCCTTGTATAGAGCACGGACATTTGAAGCTTCCAAATAATATGAGAAAGAGAAGCCCTCAGGTAAGCATGAAAGGAAATCAATAAACCAGCCTTCAATATCAGTAGGTAAGCTCTCAAAAGAGGGTAGGTGATAGTCTAACTTATTGAAATGGGTTTTTAGTATTAAGCACTCTTTCTTCATTTTATCAAGCAAAGTATATGCACGATTTTCTTGAGGGGAAAAGAAGTGAAAATTGGTAAAACTAGCGTGCCAACAAAATTTTGTCGGTTCAGGGAACAGTGACTTTACATATTCCAGTCTTGTGGAAAGCTTTGAGTAAAAAGATGTGTCAGATGTTTTTACAGGGGAGATCTCAATATAACACTCTATACCAAATTCACAGATATACTGTATGCGCTCTTTTAGAATATGGGTAAGGGAGGAAGGTTCTTGATTATTTTGGCTGCAAAAACTTATAGCGTTATAGCCAAGTTCTAAAACGCGTTTACAGAAAGTCTCACAGTTTTCTTCTTTTTCAAGCAGGTATTTAGGAAAAGAAACCTGGATTGAGTTTGAAAAGGAAAAGCTAGTATCTGAGGGAAGGCGCAGTACTCGTTTTTCAAGTTTCGGCTTTTGGGTAGCTTTAAGTAGTTGGGTTAAGCCAATAGAGGCTAAAAAGCTGTAGAGACCAGAAGCTTGCGATAGTATTGCATTGTTTGCTGATGAAATGACCTTATCTTCTATTGTGAAGCCTTCTGCAGGGTGCTGCTGAGGAGCTATTTTGGTAGCTACTGATAGAGGACGCTTTTTTGGCTCTTTAGTTGACATAGATGTTTTCTTGGCTTGTTTTGTATGCTACAATTTTCCTTGATTTTACTTTAAAATGAAAGGCCTCTTCTAAGGTTTTATTGTTAAGGGGGTATGCTTGTGTTTATCTCCTTCATAATAAGCTATTTTAATAAAAAAATGGAAAAAAAGGCCAGGTTGCACTATCTTCCTTATTTTATGATTATAAAAATGTATATATATACTAAAGGGATAACATGAGCTTAGCTCAACATCTACTTACACCTCAAGAGTTGCGAAAACGCTACCCTCTCACACAACAAAACCAAGAATTTATTTCTCTTTGCAGGCAAAATGTACAGTCAATTGTTAAAGGGGAGAGTGATAAAAAACTACTTATCTTGGGGCCATGCTCAGTACACTCAAGCAAAGAATTGTTAGAATATGCTGAGAAATTTAAGGCGCTTCAAAGTCAAGTAGAAGACCGTTTTTTTTGTGTGCTGCGGGTCTATATTGAAAAACCTAGGAGCTGTCTAGGTTGGAAAGGTCTACTCTATGACCCAGATTTAGACTCTAGCTATGACCTAGAAAAAGGCTTAAAAGTTTGTAGAGAGCTTTTAGTAGATTTAACTGCAATGGAAATTCCTATCGCAATTGAATTCTTAGAGCCCTTAGTTGTTTCTTATTTTGAAGATTTAATTTCCTGGGGTTCAATTGGAGCACGGACATCTTCCTCTCAAATACATAGACAGATGGCTTCAGCGCTAGATTGTCCTGTGGGTTTTAAAAATGCCACAGATGGAAATATTGATGTCGCATGTGCTGGAATTTTATCTTCAAGCCACTCTCATAGCTTTTTTGGTGTAGATACTAGCGGTGTATTATCTCACATTAGATCTAAGGGAAATCCATATACTCACCTTGTTTTAAGAGGTTCTTGTGAGCAAAGTAACTATAGTCAAAATTCTGTAAGTCATGCTCTAAGAACATTGGCGGCCTTTGGTTTAAGTCAAAGAATGATTATAGACTGCGCACATGGGAATAGCGGAAAGACCGTCCAAGGGCAATTAAGAGCCTTTCAGCAGGTATTGCAGCAGTGGCTGGAGGGAGCAGACTACGTTATGGGGACTATGTTTGAAAGTTACCTAGAGTCAGGTAAACAAGAGTGGAGCGAAGGCGCAAGTTTTAAAGAAGGTTTGTCAGTTACAGATCCTTGCTTAAGCTATGAGCAAACTGAAAACGCTATTCTTCAGGCATATGATAGTCTAAGTTCATTTTCCAGTAGGTCTAGTAGTTGCTTGTGCTAGAACTTAGAAAATTTCTTCTTCAGTTACTATAATCTCTTCCCAGAGTTTATGTGTCCACCTTTCTGATACGACATTATCTTCAAAGAGCTCTACTTTATAACTAGCTGCAACTTGTTTTTGGGGGAGTTCAACGTTAAAGTAGCCTGTTCTTTTTTCTATTGGGAGCCGGTAGTTTTTAGTTTCCATATCTGTAAATAGTACTTGAAGCTTTAGAAAGTCTATTTCGGGTTCAGGGGATAGCTTTTTGAGTTTCCAGTAGATAATGATGCTATTACCTTTTGAAGAAGAGAATTTGCTAGGGTTGGGGGTTTCTAAGCGGTGGCTTGGAAGCTCTGTATGAGAAAAATAGTGCTCCTGCACGGACAAAGCTGATTGTTGGCAGGAGGATAGCTGCAGTAAGAGGAAGCCCAAGAAAAGCAATTTTATAAGTTTTTCTACTATTTTTATCATTTACTGACTTGTAATTTAGCAAGCTTTACTTGAAGTTCATTTAGCTCAGCTTGGTTTTTAGTTAGTAGTTCATTTTGCTGTTGAACAAGTTCTTTAGGGGCTCTTTGTAAAAAGTTTTCATTTTGCAACTTGTTTTGTAGCTTTTCTATATTACTTTCCAACTTGACTTTCTCTTTTTCTAAGCGTTTAGCTTCAGCTTCTTTTAAATTATCGGGTAAAGGGATAATAATTTTCACATTTCCTAATACGCCTGTTGCCGCGAAGTCTAAAGAGGGTTCTTTTTCTGAGAAAGAAATGCTTTTTGTCTGTATCAGATGTGAAAGTAATTCCTGGTTCTCTTGCAATAGTTTTGTATAGCGGTCATTTGGAGGTGAAACAAAGTAAATATCAGTATCAACAGAAGGTGCTACTTTCATTTCACCTCTAATATTTCTAATGGTATACAGGCTTTTTTGTATCCACTCAAAGTCTTGCTCTACTTGAGCGCTGATATCATCCTCATTAAGGCTGTGAGGGAATGGGGCTAGCATGCACGAATCTTGCTTTAGAGCTTGGTATAAGTCTTGAGTGTAAGCCTCTTCTGTATTGAGCTGTTTTGGTAGGTCAAAACGTTTTTGTAGAAGCTTAAATAGCTCTTCTGTAATGAATGGGGCCATAGGGTGTAGTAACCTTACAGCTGCTGTAAGGATAACTACTAATAGTTTTTGCTTTTCTATACACTGTTCTTTTGAACCCATTTTTCCAAAGAGGTAAGGCTTTGAGATCTCTACATAGTAGGCACAAAATTCCTTCCAGAAAAAGTCATACGCTTTTGAAGCAGCTTGCTCAAATGCAAAGTTATCTAAAGCAGTGTTTACATCTTTAATAGTAGTATTTAGCGCTGAAAGTATCCATTTGTCTTCTAAAAGAAGGGACTCTTTATTAATGCCAGAGAAAAGCTGTTCACTGCTAAGAGAATCAAGGTTCATAAATACAAACCTAGCGCCATTCCACACTTTATTAGTAAAGTTCTTAAACTCTTCAAACTTTCTTCTATCAAGGTCTATCTGAGAGAGCTGAGGGTTACTTGCACAAAGAGCCATGCGGACAGCGTCAGTTCCATACTCATCAATTACTTCTAGAGGGTCAATGATATTACCCTTAGACTTAGACATCTTTTCCCACTTAGAAAATACATCTTTAGGAGTGGTAGAAGGGTTTAAATCAAACTGTTGTCTTTCTTCATCAGAAACATAGTGAATGCTCCCATGCTCATCTTTTCTCCAGTATGACTTACCGAAGATAAGCCCATGGAGAAATACCTTTGGGAAAGGAAACTTATCTGTCATTTGTTTACCCATCAGTAACATACGAGCAACCCAGAAAAAGAGGATGTCATGTCCAGTGATCATCACACTATTTGGGTAGAATGTTTCAAAGTCTTCTGTATTTTCAGAGTCCCAACCTAAAATATTGAAAGGCCAGAAAGCTGATGAGAACCAGGTATCTAAAACATCTTCATCTTGATAATATGCATCAGGGTTTTTCTTTACTTTTTCAGGCACTCCTTCACCTTCATAACAAATCATGTCTTCAGGGTGATCTTTAGAGTACCAAATAGGGATGCGGTGTCCCCACCATAGCTGTCTACTGATGCACCAATCTCTAAGGTTATCAATCCAGTAATAATAGGTATTTTTCCAGGAGTCGGGGTAAAGTTCAACCTCTCCATCTGAAACAGCTTTGCGAAGAAGTGGTTTAAACTTTTCCATACTTACAAACCACTGCTTTGACATATAAGGCTCAATGACAGCTTTAGATCTGTAAGAAATCCCCACTCGGAGTGTATGAGGTTCTTTTTTTATGAATAGTCCTAGCTGATTCATTTCTTCAACTATTGCTTCTCTTGCTTGTTCAAAGCTTAACCCTTTGAACTTTCCGCCTTCTTCATTAACCTTTCCATCTGGTGTCATAATGTTGATGAATTCAAGCTTATGGTTTAATCCCATTTGATAGTCATTGGGGTCGTGGGCAGGGGTAATTTTTACCATTCCTGAACCAAACTCAGGGTCTACATAGGGATCTGCGATAATAGGGATTTCACGATTCTTTATTGGTAAAATAGCAGACTTACCAATCAGGTGCTTATAACGATCATCTTTAGGGTTAACAGCAATAGCTGTATCGCCTAGCATGGTTTCTGGTCTAGTGGTAGCGATGCATGCAAAGTCTTCAGAATCTTTTATTGGGTACTTGAAGTGCCAGAGAAACGATTGCTTTTCTTCATGTTCTACCTCATCATCAGCTAGTGCTGTTTGAGTAATAGGATCCCAGTTTACCAGGTAGTCGCCTCTGTAGATTAGACCTTCATCAAAAAGCTTTTTAAAAACCTTTCTTACCACCTTATTTGAAGCCTCATCCATTGTAAAGCGATGTCGAGACCAGTCACAAGAGCAGCCTAATTTTTTTTGCTGGTTAACGATAGAATCTTCATTTTTTTCTTTCCATTCCCATACATGCTTAAGAAATTCTTCTCTTGGGAAGTCTTTTCTTCTTTTGTTCATTGTCTGCATTAGGTGACGCTCTACTCTAGTTTGAGTGGCAATACCAGCATGGTCAGTTCCTGGAACCCATAGCGACTCAAAACCTCTCATACGCTTAAAGCGGATTAAAATATCGGATAAGGTTGAGCCTAGGGCATGTCCCATATGAAGGACACCTGTAATATTTGGTGGAGGCATTGATATAGTAAAAGGAGTCTTACCAGAGTCTGCTTTTGCTAAGAAAAAGTTACTTTGTTCCCAGACTTGATACCACTTTGTATCAATTTCTTTAGGATTATAAGATTTCTCTAGCTCAAAGCGACTGTTTTCCTCATTTGGAGTAGACATATAGTAGGGTCCTTTTCGTAAAAGATTGTTTAAAGGACTAGATTATAGCTGCTTTGTTTTTTTTTAGCAGTAAGAGTAGAAATTTTTAGTCTGAAAGGCAAAAGTATTGTTTTTGCTCTTGTTTCAAGTAAAATTTTGCTTGTTCATTTTCGCCAATACAGCTGTGATAAAGGTAAAGCTCTCTGAATAAAGCACGCTTTTCCCAGAAAAAGGCTCTATCGGCCCATTTCTTATTTCGTTGTAATTTCCCGCTTATATGGTAACTGCCTAAGTTAAAAGATTTTGGATGAGCTCTGTCTGGGCAGTTACTAAAGTGAAGCAT
>JAACFD010000179.1 GCA_009937555.1 Chlamydiales bacterium
GTTTTTAAAAAGCTTAATGCAGACTCAACCTCACCCATTTTGTACTGCAAAACCCCTAAGTTATTTTGCACGCTTGGGTCGGATGAATCTAAACTATAAGCTTCTCTAAAGCTTGAAGCACTACTTTGATTATCACCTAGAAAAAAATGACATACCCCTTTCATAAAGTGAGCATGAAAACAATCGTGCTTTTCCTGTTTTAATTTGGCTAAGGCTTCTTTAAAGCTTTCTTTAGTCATTAACAGTTCACAAACAGCTAAATTTATTTCTTTTTCTCTCAAATAAGAACTTCGCCGCAGTTTATTAGATAACTGCTCCACATCAAGCTCATGTAAAATCTCTTTTGTGGCCTTGTAAGTATACTGATGTCGCATAGAACGGTTACCGCCATGTATGCGGTAATAGGATAACTTTTTAGGTAATAGCTTTAAGGTTTTTCCTTTAAGCAAAGCCCTTAAGATGAAATCATAGTCTTCAGGAAAATCTCTACACTGAGATCGAAAAGCAACTCCAATCTCTCTCTTATGTGCTGAAAACCCTACAAAAAAATAGTTTCGTCTAATTTCATAATACAATGGATGCTGCTCAAATGTTTGAGGCCAACTCAGCTGCTTATCCAAAAGACTTCCAGCTCCATTAATGAAATAACAATCGTGCAAGCAGATATCCAAATCAGGATACTGCTGGAAAAAGCTATCAATGGATGTAAGACGATTAGGATGCTGTAAATCATCACCATCAGCCCAGACAATATAGTCTCCTTTGGCATTCTCAACAGCTACTTGCCTTGCATATCCAGCACCTTTATTTACTTCAAGGTCAATGAGGCGAACTTTATCAGGAAAACAACAGGTAAAATTTTTAGCTATTTTAAGAGAACTATCACTACTTCCGTCATTAACCAGAAGAATTTCAAAGCTTCCCTGGTAATCTTGTTGTAAACAGCTCTTTAAAGCCTCGCACAAGAAAGCTTCATCATTGTAAAAAGGGATTGCAATCGTAAAGGTGGGCATACAGCGACGCTCCTAATTAAGTCCTAATTCCTTCGCTATAGCTTTAGCGGTTTCCTTCAAGACTTCATCTTCATTGTCATATCCGAACTTTATTTTTTCTTTAGCCTTTTCAACTTTATCTTTTCGGACATCAGGGAACTGCTCTTCATCCATTAGCATGTCTACCCATTTAGCTATTTTAAGCTGATCTTTTTCTGGCACAGCTTGCTTCTCTTGATCTACTTTAGATAAATCAAGAGTATCTTGCGCTTTTTGTGAAGTGCTAGACTTAGCTGATGAAGATTGATTATTACGGGACTTCTTAACAGGCTCATTAGAACCTGTTAGTGTTTTTCTCTGGAAAACGGGATCATTAGGTATTTCACTCATAGCATTTAACTACCAACTAAAGTAGCCTCCTCCTGACTTTTGTAAATGTTTGACTTCTTCAGCTTCTGTCATTTCTTCTTTTCGCTGCTTTTCGATTGCTTCTAGATTACGAACTCGAATATCGCCATAAGAGCGAGCCATAGAGTAAAAGACATAGTCTAAAAATGCACTAGGTCGATTCACAGCAGAATTAAATTTTAGAAACTTACTTCCGCCAGCTTTATTTGTATTCCACCATACTTTCATACCATTTACAACATTAGCATCTGAGACATCGTAGACATGGTCAAAAACCCATATTGTCTCCCCTGTCTGGGTATCTACTAATGAAGACTTAATTTTTATAAACATAGGAAAAAAAGGTCTAAATTCAGCAATGCTTATTTTTAAGATTCCTTGCGCGTGATACTCTCTACCCACTTCCCCAAGCTTCATTCTGTGAAACTGCCCTGTTTCTAAATCTATCATTGAATCATCATCAAGACGGGAAGCAGCCTGTGCGTCATACTGCATATGAAAATAGTTAAACTTTCCAAAGTTTTTAAGTGCTGCTGATATAAACTCTTTTTCATAACGCACCACACCTTCATCTTGGTTAGGGTTATGAATTGGCATTAAGACAGCTTTAAGTAGTTTAGTGTGGTTATATTCCGGATTCGCGTAGACGTTACTAGCAGAGAATGGAGACCCTGTAGGAATTTCTTTACTGTAACGGTTACAAGAGCCTAAGCTCAAAGAAAAAAGAATAATAAAGCAGATCGTAATTAACCTATTTAACATCAGCCAATCTCTCTGGGTTAGCTTATCTTACTTGTTTATGTATTGTTATAACAAACTAGGGTAATTTGTAAACAGTATAAGCTCAGCCTGCAAAAAATATCCTCTGACTGGTGCCTTCTGGTCCTACAGGAGCGCTGCAGTAACTACCGCATTTAGGACACTTACCTTGATACTTACTACCATCTTTATTTTTGTATAATCTTGAGAATGAATGACAACACTTCCAATAAACACTTATAAATCGCCGCTTCTTGGGAGAATCTTTATTACCCCAAAATGGTAGTTCTTCTTTGATATCAATATTAGACATAGTGTCACCTTGACAAGCTTCTCATAGTTATGTATATTTTTTTTTAAGTAAATATTCAATAATTTCTTTGAGTTGTTATCATGAATGGTCCACTAGGTTTTTTTCTTAATATAGGCTTAGAAGCCGCTGTTGTTGGGGTTGTCTGCATATTCTTCCTAATTTTGTTTATCGTTGCAGCCATTGTTCAAGCCAAAAAAGAGAAAAATAAACGTCTATAATACGTTTTTAAGACACTTTCTCTTGAGATTTTACCTCTCATATTTTACTATTATTATTTTTAAATAACCCTTTGAATGTAACTGTTTTATGTCTATAGATAATCTAAATAAGCAAGTTCAATCTAATTTAGAAAGCTGGCTTAATGCCTCAATTGACTCGCAAAGTCGTGCTCGCATTGAGTATTTACAGAAAAATGACCCTAAAACTCTACAGGAGTGTTTTTCCTCTCACCTAGAATTTGGTACAGGTGGGCTTAGAGGTTTGGTAGATGTAGGCACAAACCGAATGAACGTTTATACGGTTTCGCTAACTACTCAAGGCATATGCAACTACCTTAAAAAGGTTAAACCTAATAAAGCCCTAAAGGTAGCTATAGCTTACGACTCTCGTGTGAGCTCATATGAGTTTGCCTGCCAGGCAGCAAAAGTTTTTGCAGGAAACCAAATAAAAACTTTAATATTTAATGAGCTAAGACCTTTACCTTTATTATCTTTTACATGTCGAGAAGAGAACTGTGACTTAGCTGTTATGATCACAGCTTCACATAATCCCTCAGCTTATAATGGTTACAAAGTTTTTTGGGAAGATGGCGGGCAAGTCCTTCCCCCTCATGACAAAGAGATCATGAATCACAACAGTAGCATCAAAAACCTTAGCGAAATAAAAGAAGCAGAACTCTCAAGCCATTTTATTGAATGGATTCACCAAGAGCTAGATGAAAAATATGCCAAGGCTACTAAAAACCTTAGCTTTATGACTAAAGAAAGAAAGTCTCAAGCTGAATTGCTGAAAATAATTTACTCCCCTCTTCATGGAACAGGGGCTACTCTAATACCAGCTATTTTAGAGCAAAGAGGCTTCAGCAACTTTTCTTGGGTAGAGCAGCAACGCCAGCCTGACGGCCTGTTTCCGACAGTAACTTGCCCCAATCCAGAGGAAGATCAAGCATTAAAAATAGGGGTTGCTCAGCTGGAAAAAGAAGCTAGCCATGGAGACATCCTCATAGCAACAGACCCGGATGCTGATCGACTTGCAGTAGTTGTAAAACACCACGATAGCTGCATAAAACTTACTGGAAATGAAAGTGCTTCTATTATGACGCATTATATTCTTTCCTCTCTAGCTAAACAAAGACGCCTCCCTCACAACAGCGCTGTTATCAAAAGCTTGGTTACAACCGACTTAATACCTGCAATATGTAAGAAGTTTGGAGTTGCTTGCTTTAGCCTATTAACGGGCTTTAAATACATTGGTCAGAAAATGACCCAGTGGGAAAAAGATCATAAGCACTACTTTCTGTTTGGTGCTGAAGAGTCCTATGGCTACCTATTTGGCCAGCACATCCGTGATAAAGATGCTGTTATTTGCTCAGCATTAATGGCTGAGATTGCTTTAGAAATGAAGCTACAGGGAAAAACTTTAGTAGACCAACTAGATGAGCTATACAAGACTTATGGACTTTACCAGCATAAGCTTTTTAACCTCAAGTTAGAGACTGGCACTGAAGGCGAAGCTAAAAAATCAGCTATTATGCATAAACTCAGAAACTCATGCCCAAGTCAAATAGCAAACGAATTAACAACTACCCTGTTTGACTATAAAAACTCTACTGCTTATGACGTGCAAACTCAGGAAAGAAAAACTCTCTCTCTCCCTGCTTCAGATATGCTAAGGTTAGAATTTGAGTCTGGCACCTCAGTAGTTGTACGCCCTTCTGGTACAGAGCCAAAGCTAAAGTTTTATTTCTCTATCTTGAAAAAAGATGTAGATTCTGTTAAAAAAGAAAAGCTAAAATCGCATGAAGAAATTGAAAT
>JAACFD010000180.1 GCA_009937555.1 Chlamydiales bacterium
AGATTAAAATCCTGTAGCCAAAGACCAAGTCTTCCTGGAGAATATATAACAGAAAATTTAGAGAGCTTGTTTCATAAAAGAGAGAAACTATACCAGGAAGTAGCTAAGCAAAGCATTGACATGGAAGCTAAAAGCTTAAAGCAAGTAGCCTCCATGTTAGCAGAGTATTTATCTTTTACATCAATTTAAAGCAATTTCTTGCTTAGATTTATAGATTCCTTGATCACGAATTTTTCCTTCTAGGGGCCAGTATTTTAGCTGATAGCTATCAGGGTTTAAACTGTTGTTCAAAATAGCTAAACGTTTGCTATTTTTCTTTCCTAGAGTGCTTAACGTGATTTCTACCCAATCAGGAAACTGTACTTGTCTTAGGGCAGCTAAACGCTTATCAAGCCATAGAAAGTCTTCATATTCAAATGCAAATATCTTTAAAGCTAAGAACATGTCCTCCATATTTTGAGGAGGAGTTTCCATATCTTTTATTAAGGCAGCTTTCACAGCGTTAAAGCTCTCTTCTGACTCTTTGTTGTGTATACTCTGCAGTTTTTCCTCTATGAATAGCTCAAAGCGCGACAAGATATCTCTTGCATCATGAGTATTGGAATAGGCCATAAAGAAGTTTTGTAGAGTTCTTTCTTTCTCATCACCCCAGCTATGAAGCATATAAGCTGTTTGTTGTTTTGTGCGCAGGGTATCAAAAAATGGTTGTTTAAATACTCCATTAAAAATTTGTTGTGCAGCTCTATTATGGAAAGAAAAATGAGGGCCTTCTATCATTAAAATAGAAGTATTACCTCTTAGTGATGTTTGCTTAGAAATTACAGTGGGTTTTGAAGAATCTTTTAGGCTAAAAATCTTCTTTTTCTGATGCTCATTTTTTGGGTAGGGGACAGGGTCAAGATATCTTTGATAAGTATCTACTAAGTGTCGAGCTTGCTCATTATCTAAATTACCATATAAAAAGCCCTGTACGTAGCCTTCACTATCCCAGTTGTTAGCAGCTGCTTCCACATCTTCAAAGCTGATTTCTTTAAGTGCTTCTAACTTATCTTCGGCTTTATAGAACCTTTCATAAATCACATGCTTAAGCTCTTCAGCAGCTTGAGAAGTTGGGTTAGAAAGGATTTGATTTTGATAGTCTAGTTCAAGAGCTTGTTTATACTCTAGAAACTTCTCTTCATCTAGTTCTATACTGCGAAGGTGTTTTAGATAATGCTTTAGAGTTGTATCTAACTGTTCGCTATAGCCAGAAATTGTAAGAGAAAAGCTATGATTGTCTTTTATGGAAAACAAAGGAGTAATCCCTGCTAAGTGTGTTGTGTAGGAAAACTCACTTAAACCTTCTATTACAAACTTATTAAAAAGTTGTGCGGCAACAGCTTCTTTGATACCTCCTTGATCAAGGTATTTAGAACGTAGCTCAAAATTTACAATAGCTTCAGGAGTTAAAAAGATTTTATCTCTTAAGTGATAAAACTTACCCTGCTCACTTGTATGAATAACTTTAGGCTGAGGTAATAGGCTAGATAGTTTTTCAGGTGAATAGGCAAGAAGTTCCAGTTTTTCAGGTATAAAGGGGTTACTGTCTGGGAATGCTATATGAGCATGAGGAGAAGCTCTTTCTAGTTCTTCTATAAAAGCTAAGTCAAAGTCCTTCATAGCAACAGGAACGTTGAAATAGGGGGTTTTTTCTGTATATTCTACGTCTAGATCTTTTGCAGTTAGCATGCAGTAGAAATTTCTTATATCTAAGTGTTTAAAATATGATTGAGAGACCTTAGGGTTAATCTTATGTAAGACGTTAGTCTTTTGTGGAAAAGTAGACATTGGCTCATCGTGAAGAGAGCGAGACAACGTCATCATTTGCTCAAATACATTTGCTCTTTGCTGGTACTGGTAGTCTAAGGTGTCCATTTTTTGAATTTCTTTCAAAATATGTACGGGTGTAGGCTTTGCTTTAAAATAGTTAATGGCTTGGAAGCAGCGAGTGATCACCTCTTTATGATTCTCTAGACCCTTTTTGGTTAAAGCTATGTTAATATAAAAAAGAGGAAACTGTTTTCCAAGGATATGCTCTCCAGCAGATAGAGATTCTGCTAACCCTTCTTTTTTAAGTTGTGAGAGTAGAGAGGACTGACCTTCATGACCAATGATATACCCTACAACCTTTCCAGGAGATAACTCTAGTTGGTTAGCAAAGTCGGATGGCATTTCCCAGAATAAGCTTAACTCCCTAGTATCTCTAATAGGTTCAGAGTGAATTACTTTTCTTGTATACTCTCTTGATAAAAGGTTCTTGGGCAGTTCTTTTTCAGGAGTAAACCTTCTAGGAACCAAGCTGAACTTTTCAGCTACCATTTCTGTTAACTGCTCAAGAGGCATGCTTGATATAATAACTAGTCGCATTTTTTCAGATGAGTAGTGTTTTTCGTACCACTTCCTTAATTCTTCTGGAGTGGTATTTTTTAAAGAGTCTAAGTTTCCTGTTTTAAAACGGTGATGTGGATGGTTAGGGTTGGCAATATAACTTGCAACAGAGTAGGAGCGCCAACCTTCATTTTCATAATCTTTTGCAAATTCGTTATGGATAGCTGTTTTTTCCCTGTCTACTCCTGATGGATTAAATAGAGGATCAATAAAAAAATGAGAAAACCTATCTAGTGCTTCTTCAAATTCCGAATGTTTGATTGAGAACATATAGAACGTTTTTTCAACAGAGGTGGCAGCATTTTGCATACCACCATTCTCGTCAATAAATTGTGAAAACTCTCTCTCATGTGGATATTTCTTGGTACCTAAAAATAACATGTGCTCACAAAAGTGAGCCATACCAGGGTGTTCTTTGGGGTCTTCCCAAGAACCAACTGCAACATTTAACCCAGCACCAGACTTATCAATCTTTGGATCGGATATAATAAGTGCTTGTAGACCATTTTTTAGAGAGATCTTTTTGCTTTTTATAGCCTTAAAATCTGGAGTAAGAACCTCAATAGATCGCTCATCTTCAATCACTCGATACTTTTGCTCGGCTTCATTAGCATTTAGTAACTGAGAAGATAGAATAAAACTTAGGGAAAATAGTGTGAAGACAAGCTTTTTTATCATGGTGGGCTCCTTAAAATTATACTAGAGCGCAGAATAGCATGTTGCTAAGAACTTGAAAATATAAAAGCTTTAGTGGTGAATAATTAATTGCTGACTAGGTTTAAGTAGTTTTCTTTTACTATCTTATGAATAAAAGCAGACTTTGCCTGACGCCACTCTTTCTTACCTGTTATACCCTTAAGTGATTCAGATAATGAGCTTTCAGTAACCTCATCACCAAAACATACTTGAGCAGCGGCATAATTAATATTTCTTTGTTCACCAAGTTCTACCTGTATACCTGCAGGAGGAGGGAGTAAGTCATAGGTATTTAAAGATAAAGGGAAAAAATGAGTGATGCTTTTTGACTTTGCAGCGATAAGGTAAAACAATTCAATACTTTGAGGGTCAAATGGTGCAACCTCTACTATACCTTTATCATTTTTTCTATCTCTACCGCCACTTGGTGCTACATAGATACATTTTCCACCTTCCTGAAGTAATTCGCTCATCACTTGCATTGTTTTTTTGTTATGTAATAGTTTGCGCTCTTTATCTTCAGGGATAACATCGATGTATTTTTTTGAATAAATACAAAGTAGGTTAGTACCCATACTAAAAGGGATAGAGACAGGGTCACTGGTAACACGGTCTCCTGCAACAAATATCATATCATTAGCTAGTTTGGGGAAGTGCTTTTCTAATAGCAAAGATAAAATCTGAGGGTCAGGTTCAATTTGGTGATTAGCAAATAAGACAACGTTTTCTTTTTTGCTAATAAAGCTTTCTGCTAGTTCTGCATTATGTTCATTTTGTATATAGCTATTTTTCCAGTCAATTAAGGGACGAACAAAATCAAGAGCAAATTTATGGTAATTTATAGGAGCTGTGATTTTTTGATGAAAAGGAGGGAAGTTGAAAGGGGAGAGAGCCTGCTTCTTAACTAAGTCTAGAAAAGTAGTTAGTATTTCTTCAGCTTCCTTCTTAGGATGGCCAGCTTTATTACATGCCTTGATATAATTCTCATATAAACCTACTAGTATAGAAGATTTAACCTCATCTATAAGGTTAGCTTGCTTCCACTGTTGAAGCGTTTCTAGATATGTCATGGTTTATACTTCTATCTTATTTCCATTAGTAGAGGAGAAAAACTGGAAGTCATTTATATGCATTTCATCTTGTTGCACAAGATTAAGGTGTGCGTTATTTTGCTCTGAAAGCTGCTTTAGATACTCTTTATCATGTATTGACAAGTAGTCGTATAACTCTGGATGAACAACCAATTCAATAGCGTATTGTTGGTAATAATTAATAACCTTTTTTAAACACCTTTCAATTTCTATAGAAACGCTTTCATGAGTTTTTACAAGACCACTACCTGTACAATAGGGACATTGAGTAAATATT
>JAACFD010000181.1 GCA_009937555.1 Chlamydiales bacterium
GAACTTCAGAAAGAGGGGATAAATAAGGCTGATAAAAAACACTTTGCTGAACACTACAATTTCCTGCTTACTCAGCAACTTTTAAGACAAGAGGATCCTAAAGACCTTTTTAAAGTATATCGATACCTAGCTGAAAAAAGGCAGTATGTAGCTGCCTACCCCTTTATTGAGTTGCATGTCGCTAAAGGAGGGGAGAAAGTCGAACATTTAGCTAATTGCAAAGCCCTAGGACTTGGCTGCGCTAGAAGCATTGAAGAAGCAGTTAATTTATACACAAGGATAGAAAAATTTACCACTGATTTAGGTGGTTTCACTTATTCATTAATTATGCTGTCTGCTTATTTTAAGGATAATTCTGATACCCTGTCACATAATAGAGCCTAGCTACTCATTTGTTTTCTTGCTCAAACTTACTTGCTGCTGAAGGTGAGAAAGTCGCTAGAAAATTAATTGCAGAATCTTGTGAGTTGCCATTTCCAGATGAAGCTGAATTAACAAGAGTCATTTTAAGCCCTTTAAATACTGAGAAAAAAATATTACTGCCTTTATTTTCATATGTAAGTAGAGAGCTTGGAGCTACTTTTAGATCAGAAATGTTTTTAGTCTTAAATGAAATGTTGACTGGAGAAATGACTGATTCAGAGAAGAGTGGTATCATTACATCTAAAGGAATACTTCTTTATGAAGGCTTATCCAATCTCTCTCATGAAGACTCTAGAGATTTTGCATTTGAAACCCTACTTCCTTTTAAAGATAGTCCTGAATTTGACCCTTATATTTTAGGGGTACTATTCTCAGATAGAGGAGATGAAGAAGAGGCGTTATCTCTTTTTAAACGCTCAGCTTCAATAGGTAATGTTTCAGGAGCTTGGGACGCATCTATCCTAGAGCTTAAAAGTGGGAATAGAGTAGAAGGAGAGAGGCTTTGTGTTCAAGCAGCAAGACTTATGCACCCTCCTGCTATTGGCTTAGATCTATTCTTACAAACATCTAGAGGAGACTGCAGTATTGAAGCTGCTATGGAGCAGCTGTCTTTAGAACCAACTGGTGAAGCCCTATTAGTATTTGTGCAGTCTTGTTATATGAGTAACCCAGAAGAGGTTGCTGCCTATCTTGATGAAATAGTTACTCTTTACCCAGCTTTAGAGGAGAAAGTATCTCTTTTCTTTAAGGAAATAGCCAAAATTGAGGTTCAAAAAGCCAAAGATTTTACTAAGGCTAAAAAAGGAGATGCAGCAGCAGTATCAAAGCCTGTTAAAATGAAGGTAGAGGAAGTGGAGCCGACTGCTAAAGAAAGCAGTGTTAAAAGGGGGAAAGCCTTAGAAGGTATTCATGCAGCCTTAGCATCAGGAGTAAGGAAACTAAGTGCTTCTCAACTTAATACACTTTTAACTTCTTTTCAATCTCAAGGGAGGCTAAAGCAGGGGAGTGGTTCTAGAGTTAAACTTAGCGATCCTGCTTCAGGCAAAATCCTATCTATTCACTTGCCTCATGGCAAATCTTCTAGAGAGGTAAGAGGAGGAAGATTAGAAGACCTTAGAGACTTTCTGGATTTAGATACCGGTGCTGGAGGTTCTTGTGGTGGGTCAGGAGGACATGCTAGTACTGCTGCATGTCAAGATCTAGCTAGTGAAACTCCAAGTAGGGTTAGCAAGAGTAAATAGCCAACTTTCACTCATATCATAAATCTCAAACGCCAAAGCCTTCTCTACCTTAAGAGGGGGCTTTGTTATTCTAATATTCTACTTTCTTGTTTTTTTTCTTACCTTTTCAACCTAAAGATAAGTAATAAAAAGGTAATATGCTAGACTACATTTCTTTTTAAATATGCTTTACTAGGAATTTGACCTATGGGAGAAAAGTCTAAGAATGTAGTTTTACTAGTCTTATCTTTGTTACTTTGTTATGGAGTAGAATGGTCCGCTTCAATCTTCACCCAGACATCTGTAGATAGCTGGTATAAAAAACTTACTCGTCCTCCATGGAATCCGCCTAACTTCCTTTTTCCAATTGTATGGACAATACTCTATACCATGATAGCAATCAGTTTTTGGAAGATTCTAAGATTAAAACAAGCTTATCAAGTTAGAGTTTTTACTGCTTTTTTTCTGCAGTTGACTTTAAATTTTAGCTGGTCAGTAGTTTTTTTTTATTTTCAGAGTTCTCTACTAGGATTGCTTAATATTCTGCTATTATTAACTGCCATCGTCTGGAATATCTATGAATTTAAAGTCTATTCTAAGCTTGCAGCAAAGCTTTTAATCCCTTATTTTTTATGGGTACTTTATGCTACAAGTTTAAATATCTATATCTGGGCTATGAACTGAGAAAAAAAAGGGTGAGCTGTGGAAAGTTTACTAGAAGACTTCTTTATAGTATGGACTATATCGGCAAGTATTATGCTTTTTCTATGGCTAAGCTACCTGATAACTAAAGAGCCTGCGATTGTTGATGTAGGCTGGGGAGCTAGTATTGGCTTAAGTACCTATGGACTTTTTTATAATCTAGAAATTGCTAATCTTAGAAGTTTATTAGTGCTTTTCTGTGTCTTACTATGGTCTATACGTATCTCAGCATTACTTCTTATGCGCCTTTACAAGGGGCTTGTAGATAAGCGCTATATTGAGCTTTCAGGCAAGTGGAAGAAAAAGAGGTCTCTAAAATACTTTATTTTCTTTCAGGCTCAAGCGCTTACTGTTCCTCTTCTTTTAATTCCTGTAAGCTTAGCTTTTCATAGTCTTGATCCCTTGGTGACTATTTGGGATACGCTTGGAATTCTACTTTTTTTAATGGCCTTTACTGGCGAAGTTATAGCAGATAAACAAATGGCTGATTTCAGGAACCATCCAGACAAGAATTCAAAAGTTTGTAGTAAAGGCCTATGGAAATATTCAAGACATCCAAATTACTTTTTCGAGTCCCTTATATGGCTTAGTTACTCTCTCATGGCCATGAATAGCCCCTTAGGTTTAATTTCCCTTATTAGCCCGGCCCTAATTACCTTCAGTATTCTAAAAGTCACAGGTATACCTCCAACAGAAGAAAGCTTATTATGTACTAAGGGAGAAGCCTACAGAGCCTATCAAGCTACAACTAGTGCTTTTATTCCTTGGCTTCCAAAAAAGCCAAATTCAGATTGATAGAGTGCATATACTATTATTCATCTTAACTCTTTCTTAACAATTGCTTTATATTCTTATTGCTTTATTAATAATAGGCCGTATGAATGGGCTATTTTACAGTTTAAAAAAAGGAGTATAGTATGGCAGATGCTGTAGGCTTTAGAGATATTCAATATATTAATGTCCAAGACACCTTTAATAATGAGAACGAAAATGGAGAAACAGAGTGTGTTATATGCCTTGAAAAGCTAAAATTAGCTGATACAGTCAGAGAGCTGGGCTGTAAGCATATTTTTCATAAAGACTGCGTTGAAAATGAAGACAGGTGCCCCCTTTGTAGAGAGCCTATTAGTTCAAGAGAAGTTAGCTCGCTTCCAAGTTCTGACTTACCTATACAGCCACAGCACCATATGCATATGCCTTCAGTCCCTCCTGTAAGTGTTCACAGGGATGAGCATTTTGCTTTTGGAACTACTACAAGGACTGGCATCCCTAGCCTTTTTCCAACACTAGAAGCTACCTCAACAGACACACCTGAAGAAGGTACTTTCAGAGAACCTGATAGCACTTTTTCTAGAAGAACTACATCTCAAAGAGCCACTAGAAACTCTAGATATCAAAGAATCCGTAACTTGTCAGTAGATACTAGAAGAAGCGTTTTGCAACAACCTTCTCAAGAAGATAAAGACTTTGCAAGAGAGATTAGATCTAAATATGAGACTCTTAGAAAAGAGCATGATAGAGGTCTTACAGAAGCTGAAAAAAAAGAGCATGAGGAAGCTAATAGACAAAGAGTCTTAGGAGAGAGAGAGCATAGAGCTTGATACACCTTCTTTGGTCCAGAAGTTTTATGAGTACAAAGAAGTTTTGGAAAGATTGAAGAACTCTACTGAGCGCAGCTACTTTTTAGACTCTTTAAATAGAAAGGAGAGGTTTGAAGTGCTAGCTATTTTAAGATGTTCCAATCTAAGTAATGAACAGAGTAGAAAAATAACCCAAGGCTATGTAGGAAATATGCATATAGCTAATGCAATTGGGAAGGCTGCTAGCTGGGTCTTTAATGGCATCGCTTCTGTGTGTTCTTACATCTTTAAATCGATTAAAGCTCTCTTTTTTAGAGCTGCTTAGCCCTAATATTGACTCTATTTTTTAGCTTTAACAGTTAGTAAATGATTTAAAGTACCTGTCAATGCAGGTACTTTTTTTTGTCTTATTATATCTCCTATTTTTGCTAACTTCTACTACCGCTCTTTAAGTAGAAGAAAGTAATGCCCCTTGTTTTTATTGTTCTTTCTTCAGTTTCTATTATTAATAGAACTATTTTCCCTAAATTCTCAGTCAATTC
>JAACFD010000182.1 GCA_009937555.1 Chlamydiales bacterium
GGTGCCCCTCACCAGCTTGAGATAGAAGTTTGAGAAAGCTATTAAAAGCTGTTTCCAGATCCTGCTCGACTATTTTACCATCAAAATACATTAGGCCATATTGATATAAGCAGCTAGGGCTATCATATTTATGCTTTATTAAAAGCTCTCGTGCTCTCTCTATATCTTGATGCGCTCCCTCTTTTTGAAGTATCATAGATAAAAGAGGAACTGATTTTCTAGAAGAAGCTCTCTGATAATGGTTTTCAGCATATTTAAGGGCCTCACTAAGATCTTTTTCTCCGCCATGCCCATAAAAGCACATCCTAGCATAAACATAAGATCCTAAAAAGTAGCCTTCATCTGCTGAGAGCTGAAAATATTTTCGTGCTTCTACTAAATCTTTATCACCACCTTGCCCAAGGTAGCACATTCTTGCGTATCGAAGAGATGTTTCAATGTTTCCTTCATCACCAAGTTTTTTTAAGCCCAGCCTAAATTCTTCGTTTACTGCATTGTACCATTGGCGATACTCTTCAGAGGTATATGAATGCTGATTAGAAATCCACCTTTTATAATATATCCATCCACTAATTTCATCTTTTTCTCCGCCTGTCCCATTAAAACACATAGCTGAAAGTTGAAAAGCTGCATCTACATGCCCTCTATCTGCTGCTATTTTAAAATAGTTTCTTGCTTTTTGTAGATCCTCATGACTTGAGGAGCCCTTTAGAAAGTATTTTGCGTAGTAATAGGTTACACTTCCAGTTACTGTATTATAATATTGACAGCCTTTAGATCTTAATGAATTAGACACAAGAAAAGAAAGTGAAGTTACCGCAATAGAAACTACTATAGCGCTTTTTGCTTTATTTTCCTTGATCAGCTTATAACAGCTAGAAGCTGCATTTTGGCAAGAAGTGGTATTAAATGAATGGATTACTTTTTGAAGATCAAGCATTGGGTAGACTCTTTTCTTTGTATTTTTCTTAATAAAATTGAAAAGAGTCTAGCTTAATCGGGTTAAGATTAAGTAAAGTAATTAAGTTTTATTTATCACTCTTTAACGTCTGAATCAGCCAGGCAATAGGTTATACTATTAAAGACCTTTCCTGCTTTAGTACACTTTTGCATAGAAAGAGCACATCTGTGTTCATCACTACCTCTTCTCTCTTTTTTAAAGCGTTCAAGAAGGTCGGGCGGACAGTTAACTCCAAAACCTTCTGCAATCCCCTTAAATGAAGGGCCAAGGTCAGTAATAAAAAACTTTTTTTGACCTTTATTTTTTTCAGCTACTTTAGAAAAAATTGCGCGCAGTTTTGCTAACTGTTCACTTCCTGCTGTTTCCTTCTCCACCTGCTTAGAGAGTAATCGTAGAAATTGATACTGCTGAGTAGAACTTACTGGCTCTTGCTTTTCATTAGTTGAATTCCTAATAGTATTTTGGAAAAGTTCCGCTATTTCTTTTCGTTTTAAAATTAGGATAGCTGCGCTTACAAGCAGTAAGGCAGACCCTGTATATTTCCAGTTTATTGTATAGCCAGATACCCTCATGATATGACCTCAGCTTTATATTTAAGTTATGAATAGATAAGGCTTAAGCAAAACCTCCTCCACACAAATTTTATATGTAACCAAGCTAGCTATTAAAGTCACTGCTTTTTGAAAGTATCCTTATACTAAGAGCCTTGAAACTCAAACAGAACATATTATTCATACTCACCTCTCTTATTTACTCTTGAACAAAGTAATGCAAAAAGTTATATAATGATTTCATATAGTTCTTTTTTAATAGCAGTCTTCAAACATGCATATTGTTGATCACACAGACAAACTTCCAGACAAAGGAAAAGGTTGGGCATTTGCTTTTGGTAGCTTTGATGCCTTCCATCTGGGGCATCAGCACCTCATCAATCAATTTACAAATTTAAGTGAGCAAAGAGGATTGAGAGCTGCACTGTTTACATTTAAGAATCATCCTAGAGAGCTGTTAAATAGCTCCAAAGAGAGCTTTACTACTCTATACTCGCTTAAAGGAAAGCTGTACTATTTATCTAAAACTTCTTTATCAGCAGTAATAACACAGGAATTTACTTCCTCTTTTGCTAAAACCACTTATAAGGATTTTATAAAAGATCTATGCTCTAAAATTAACCTTAAATTACTAGTATTTGGCCCTGACACATCTCTTGGAGCGAATAGGGAAGGAAACTTCAAAAGAGTTAAGCTTCTTGGCAACTCCCTTAACTTTGAAACAATACAGCTAGACTACTATAAGAAAAATGTCAGTACTCCATCTACAACGCTGATCAAAGAGAAGCTAGTAGCTGGAGAGCTAGAGCTTATTTACCAGCTTCTTGGTCGACACTATAGCCTATTTTTATCCGAGCTAAAGTTACTGGAGTGTGAAGATAAAAGTAGTTTAAGGTTCATCTATCCTAAGTCTTTTTTACTCCCTCCTTTTGGGAAGTATCAAGCGTATTTAGAAGACGTAGAAAATAAAACTGAAGTAGAGGTATTGTTAACTCAAGAAAGAGAGCATGCTACTATTACAATTAATAGAACTAAAAAGGACCCTTTACCTAAAGGTATAAGGGCCCATCAGTTATTTTTAGTAAAATATCTTGGAGATATAAGCAAAGCTTAAGTCTGCTTAGTTATGTAAAAATAAAACAACATCTCCATCTTTCACTATATACTCCTTTCCTTCAGCACGCATCTTACCAGCTTCTTTAGCTTGATTACGCCCACCTGTTTGGATAAAATCGTCATAGCTAATTACTTCAGCTCTAATGAAGCCTTTTTGAATATCAGTGTGTATTTTACCAGCTGCTACATTAGCAGGAGAACCCTCTTCTACTGTCCATGCTCTTGTCTCAATTTGACCTGTTGTTAAAAAGGTGATTAATCCAAGAGTTTCAAAAGATGTCCTTACAAGTTGATTTAAACCAGACTCTTTTAGTCCCATCTCCTCAAAAAACTCTTTCTCTTCATCTTCTCCCATCGCTGCAATTTCAGCTTCAATTTGAGCACACATTGCTACAACAGGGCAACCCTGAGTTTTAGCTAATTCTTGAACTTTCTCAACATACTGATTGCTACCTTTTTCAATATCTGATTCCCCTATGTTACATACATAAATAACTTTTTTAGAGGTAATGAAGTTATACACATTTAAGTGTTCTTTTTCTTCATCTGTTAAGTCTAGTGAACGAATCGGTAGGTTTTTATCTAAGTGAGCTTTTACTTTTGCTAGAGTTTCACAAACAGGTTGCAAATCTTTTTGTCCTTTAGCTCTTCGCTCTAGCTTCCCTAAGATATTCTCAACGTTTTGCAAGTCTGCTAGGATAAGCTCTAAATCAATAACTTCTATATCAGCAATAGGATCTACTCCCCCTGATACATGAGTGATATCATCATCTTCAAAGCAACGTACTACATGTGCAATTGCATCTGTTTCACGAATATTTGCTAAGAACTTGTTTCCAAGACCTTCTCCTGAAGCAGCCCCTTTTACTAGACCAGCAATGTCTACAAACTGAACAGTGGAGTAAATAATTTTTTCACTTTTTGATAGTTTTGAAAGCTCCTGCAGCCTAGAGTCTTTTAATTCAACCACCCCGACATTAGGGTCAATCGTACAAAAAGGATAGTTAGCAGCTTCGGCTTGGTTTTTTGTCAAAGCTGTGAATAGAGTTGATTTTCCCACATTAGGTAGTCCCACAATACCAACAGATACGTTTGCCATATTTTTCTCTTCAATTAGATTATTTAAAGGTGGTTAATTTCTTAGGTTCTAAATTAAAGTTACTTAAATTACTAAAGTCTTTAAACTAGAAGGATAAAATTTAGCATAGAAAATAATGATTAGCAAGTAAAAGCTAGGGAACTTTGCTGAAAGGATTGACAAGCCTTTCCACTTAAGATATAGAAAATTAATGGTAAGTAAGCCTTTTTAGCACGAGACTTTTATGGGAGAAAAAACCGAAAAACCGACCCCTAAGAAGCTAAGGGATGCCAGAAATAAGGGGCAGGTGGCCAAATCTCAGGATATGCCTTCTGCCTTCACTTTTATTACGGCCCTTAGCATCATCTTATTTTCTGGTGGGTTTATTTTTAAGCACTTGTCTGCTTACAACAATACTGTTTTCAAGCAAGTATCTAGCCATGAGTTAACTACGGTTATCCCTCAACTGATGTATGCTGCGATTGATGTGATACTTACCGTTAGCTTACCTATTGCAGCTGCGGTTGCAGTTGTCGGTGTTGCTACCAATGTAGCTGTTGTCGGTCCTTTATTTACTACTGAGGTTTTCAAGTTTGATCTTAAGAAGTTCAACCCTGTTGACAATATCAAAGCTAAATTTAAGATGAAAACGCTCATAGAGCTTTTAAAGTCAGTGTTTAAACTAAGCGGCGCTGCCTACATTATCTTTACGGTTATTTTTAAATATTTAGATGATATTATTTACGCCGTTTCCTATC
>JAACFD010000183.1 GCA_009937555.1 Chlamydiales bacterium
ATCAAGCAAAAAAGGAATGCGCAGCAAATAAAGAGCTAGAAAATATAAGTGACGTAAAATCTGAAAAGGTTTAACTTGAAAAACAGTAGTGTTTTATAAACTCCTATGCAAACTTTAAAAACAATGAGAAGTGACTTGTTTTCGGAATCATTCTTGACTTACTTTAGAAAAAAGCGATTTATCCTACTGCTTTCCCTTTGTTCTCTAACCCAAGTTCTTGCTCAACAAACAGTTGCCGAGTCCAAGGTAGAAATCAACAAAAAACAGGATAACTTCTATAAGGTAAGCAAACTTGATATAGAATATGTAGATGACTACAAAGGTCTGCCCAGCATTAACTATTTACTAGATACTGACCTATACCTTGAAAAAACAGAAGACGGTTTCGTTCCTCCAAAAAATATTGATAATCTATACAAAGTTCGTCTAAGTGAAATCCAAGATCTATCTCCAGATTTTAGTTTTTCAAGGGGAGCTCTACGCTTAATTACAAGACGTATTGTTGAGCAAATCAATAAAAAAGGGATTATCGGAATCTACGCCTATATTGACTTTGACCAAGTATCCCCTCAAGGTGAAGATCTTAGATCAAGTGACGATCTATCGCTAAGAATCATGATCACAGCTTCTACCGTTTCTTCTATTAAAGCCCTACAAGCTGGTGCAGATATTACTGACGAGGATACTTGGGAAGATGAAGAAAAATTAGAAGGTTCTACCAAAGCACTCTTTGAAAGAATCTATCGCTTATCTCCAGTTCAAGTAGCTGAGCACGACCAAGACAGAATCACTTCGAGCCTTATCCAGAAAGGGCTCTTACAAGATTATCTTTATTTTGTAAACAGACACCCAGGTAGAAGAGTTGACCTTAAGATTAAGCCTGAAGAAAATCTAGAAGCCTCAGTATACTTTCTTGTATTAGAAGGTAAACCATGGCGCGTAGCCTACAATACTTCTAATACAGGAGCTAAATGGGTCAACCAATTTGATGTTGTTCACTACCAATTAACAGATAATGACGATATTTTTAAGGCAAGTTATATCACTAATGACTTTGAAGATTTTAAATCCTTCGTCTTCTCTTACGAGGCTCCTTTTTATACATCTGTTAGAGATCGTTGGCAAATACACTGGAATGGAAGTGAGTTCCAATCATCCTTAGGTATCTTTAAAGAAGATCCTGAACCTGAATTCTCAGGGGAACAATTTGCAATTGGTGCGCAATACATTGGTAACATCTACCAGTATAAAGACTTCTTTTTTGATTTTGTTTTTGACACTACATTTAAAAACCTTAAATCTAGAAACAAGTTAATCCAAGAAGCTGATGGCACCCCTAGAATGGGTAGTGCCCATTTTGCTATCCCTAGCCTTACTTTAAAAGCATCTCGCGTAACTAAAACCCATAGCCTTTTTAGTGGCTTAACTATTGAGCGCAATATGCCTACAAAAGGTAAGGACCTTTTTAAGTTAAATAGAGGAGACACAAATGACAATGGGCCTGAAAAAGCATCTACTATTTTCCGTTGGAATAATTCCTTCTCTTTCTACTTAGAGCCTCTATTAGACACTAGAGGATGGGAAGATGTTTCTACACCTGAAAGTTCTACCCTTGCTCATGAAGTGCAATTCTTAACAAAGATACAATATACACCTCACCGTCTAGTTCCACAATTTAAAGGAAGCGTTGGAGGACCATCTTCAGTAAGAGGTTATCCTCAAGGTGTAGCCTCTGGTGATAATTCCTATTCTTTATCACTGGAATATCGCTTACACGTACCAAGATTATTACCTATTCAACCTGTAGATCAGCTAGACAGCCTAGGAGATGGAGCAAAACCTTCTTTTAAATGGGCCCCTACATTTGTCTACGATCGCCCAGACTGGGACCTTGTGTTAAAAGCTTTCTCCGACTATGGAAGAGCCATCAATCTTAGAAGAACGGAAACCGCTCTAGCTGAAGTAAATGAAGAGCTTTGGAGCATTGGTCTTGGTATTGAACTGCTCTACAAGTCAAACCTTCAAGTAAAAGCAGATTGGGGCATCATTCAAAAAGAAATGGTAGCTAGAAAAGATTTGAAAATTGGCTATAGCCGATGGCATGTAAATATTAGCGCTATTTACTAATCCTTGTAAGATTTTACCCATATATCATAAAATCCCTTCCGCTATTTAAATTTCTATGAATTTAGACTTATAAAAAGGAAGTTTTACTATGATAAAAGTACACAATAGCCCTGCTGCTGAAGGCGCTACTCAAATTAACTCTGTAAACTCTACCGAACTTAACTTTTTATTTGATAGTTTAGTTTCCTTTCTTCCTCTCAGTTCTCAAGCAGAGCATGCTGAAGCCATTTTATCAGTTATACAGCAGCTAAAAGATAATGGAGGCCTTTGTATTAAAGAAGGCCCAGATAGTGAAGTTCGTCCCGCAATGGTAGGCTTGCAATGCCTATTCGAAGAATGCTTTCTACATCAAAGTAATCATTATGAGTCAGCTGATTTTGTCATCCACACCACTCAACCATCTACCCCCTGCTGTAAGCTACCTTCAGAAAGTGCTAGAGAAAGTCTTTTAAGTGATTTTCCTGACGCAGCACGCCTTGCTACTATAGATGGAAGAAGTGCCTCACTAGACGGCATTGCCAATAGCTTGAATGCTTCACTACATATTGTATATACCTCAGCTGGTTATAGCAGCAGAACTTCACAACAACAAAGTACCTATGACTCTTATTGGAAGTCTAGAGTATACGATCATTGCATAGAAAGTGAGGAACCTTTCTCAGCTGAGATAAATGGAGCAAGCTACCGTCTAATCACAAAATCAGGAGAAGCCCTTACTTTTGGCATTCAAGCCACTCAAGCTAATAATGCCAACGATAAGTGTATGATTATTCATTTAGGAACAGCGAATCAGAAAGCTGTTGGAGACTGGCTAAGCAATCTCACAGAAAAACTTCAGGAAAGAGGTTACTCTCTTTTTAATAGTTAACTTCCAGATAACTTTTTAGCTATAACCTCATTAACCACAAGTTTAAGAACTATCTGTTTGTCTAGAAAGCTTTCTCTAAGGGAATTGGAATAGTGGCGCTTGTAGATAGCCTCAAGCTCATCTTTAAAAGCACTATAGACTCTTCCTAGGACACCGCTTTTTCCTACTAACTCTGGGAAAAACAGTACTGATACTAAAAGTGCATTTGCTTCTTTTGCCAGCTCTTCAGTGTAAATACTATTCCCTGACATTTGCGTTTTTTCCTTTGCAAACGCCTCTAGGGATGCTGCTGCTTTTTCAAGCTTTTCATTTGTAGTAAACAAACTCAGAAATGCAGAAATTGAGTCCATACTCACTAAGCTCTTAAATTCTTGCATTGCATCTGCGCCAATATCTAAGCAAGATCCATATAGTATAAGCCGAAGAAGCTTATATAATACTGATAAGTGAGTAGATGACTTTTGATCTGGCTCAAGCCTAGCTACTAGATCATCTAAATGGATAGGCTCCTCTACAGAGCTACTAGCATCTTCCTCATCAGATAAAGCAAAGTCAGTAAGCACCTCCTCTGAAAAAGGAGGTTTAATAAATGAGTAATGCTCCTCTTCTACTATAAAAAGAACCTTATACTCTGAGCCAAGTTTACAAAGTACTTCTTTAATATGCTCTTTACCTGAAAAGAAAACTAGTGTAGCTAACATCGACTTAAGATCAGGCTCAAAGCTTGTGTTTTCAGGATCTAAAAATGATACTGGAGCATACTCAAGAGCTTGAAAATAATTATATAAGTACAAAATCTGTTGAAGTTCAACAGCACCCTTATCAGAAACTAATACTTCTTCTGCAATAGCCGTGGTTGAGTGAGCTAGCTTAACTACCTCTCTGACATGCTCTTCTTTAGCACCCTTCTGCAATTTAGCAGTAAAGTCTCCTCTTATAATAAGCTCTTTAACCTTATCTAAATGACTCTTTTCTTTTTCTGCGACCTCTTGCACCTCTGAAGTTTCATGCCTCCATTCTCTAGGCTTTAAAAACATGTATACGGTACCAGAAGCAACAGCTACAAGGCCAATAGTAGGGATATAGATATCACTAATATTTCTTAGTGTTGGTGCAGGGATAAAACTAGGAATATAATGGGTTAATTCTCTAAATCTTGATAATAGCGAAACAGAAGACATAACAAATAACTCCAAAAAATAAGGTTAATACATAAACCTTTTAACTTAGCTTAAAAGAGTATGATTCATAGTTAAATCAACCCTTAAAAGCAAAGTAAAATTTTCAAATTCTGTTTAGTCTTTTAAAACTTTTCTACTAAATAATGCTATGAAATCTACAAGCTATTGTTTAGATTTTCTAGAGCTCTACTCATGATTTATTTCTCAAGCGTTGCAACTCACTTAGTATAGATGCTGTCTCTAGATCTGCAAGCTTAAGTTCTTTGTTTTCACTAGA
>JAACFD010000184.1 GCA_009937555.1 Chlamydiales bacterium
CTTAACAACTTGGAGATAAAACACTTATGACTCATATAGGGGATGTTTCTAGACCTGATGATCACGATTGGAGTGCTGATGGAGCTGATGTTGTATACTCGGGTATTGTTACTAATGATGATGGGTCTGTTACCTTAGAAAATGGAGCTGTATCTCTACAAGAGCTTTCGCGTATGTCAAGCGCAATTGTCGAGCTGCAAAAGGTATTGGATAGAAACCCTGTTAATACTTCTGAGCTTGCGTCTCTTTTGTCTGCTATAGAAACTCTAGCAGGAGAGGTTGGGGATGATGCTCCTGTAGTAAAAGATGCCTTGCTTGCTATAGCTGCCTTTAGCGGGATGGATGCTACTTCACCTACACAAATCGCAGCATGTCTAGAAGCTTGTGCAGATGGTCTTCAAATTTCCAATGCAATTCGCCCTTCGCTTCCAGAGGTAGTGATGCAGGTTTTTGTTCAAAAAGGGTCTGCTCATATGGACTCTGAGATTCAAGCTATAAAAGGTGATTTAGAGCTTTCAAGAGAAGCAGAGGCGGCGCTAGCGGAGCTTGAAAGCTGCCTAGCTGATGACGGCTGTACACCGGGAGAGATGCTTACTGCTATTAACCGTTTAAAAAGCGCCTCTTCTGCACTAGATGGTAAGACAGGTTTTAATGACCTTAAAACCTCAATTGATAATGTAGTTGCTGATGTTGAAAATTACATTTATAGCACCAATTCTAGTACCCTTCAAGATCGTATTGAAGCATATAAAAATGGTACGCTCGTAGCTGAGGCTGATGGAAGTGGGGGGTACACAGTTTCAATTCATACGAGTACTACAAGTACAGCTAGTGGTTCTTATGTGAGTTCAGGAATGAACAGTAATATACAGCGCCTAGCATCAACGGCATCTCAAATCAGTGATATTGGTTCTCAAGATTACACAGAGGCTCTATCAAAAACAAAGCGTATGTTAGAAATATCACAGTCAATGATTTCAACTTTGAGGGAAGTGCTACTTGCTGTTGGTAGAAATATGAAAGGCTAGGCGATTTTTTCGTCAGAGCTTTCTTGGTCAGGGGTTTCTTCAAACTTAGGGGCCCCATTCTCAACAATTTCTTTTGTAATCACAATCTTTTTAATGCTGTTGTTAGATGGTACATGGTACATGTAATCCTTTAAGATGTTTTCAACAATCATCTTTAAGGCTCTAGCCCCTGTACCTAGTTTTGTTGCTTTTTCTGAGATAGCATCTAAAGCCTCTTCAGTAAATTCAACATCAACATCTTCTTCTTCAAACATAGATTGATATTGTTTAGTGATAGCATTTTTAGGTTCGGTAAGAATTTTAACTAGATCTTCTTTCCCAAGCTCAGCACAGTTGGCGATGCTATTAAATCGACCAATAAATTCAGGGATCATTCCAAAGTGTACTAGATCTTCAGGCTCTGTCTGGGAAAAGAGGTAGCTTTTTTTCTTGGTATCGATTGTTTCATTAGCATCTCCTTTAAAGCCTATAGTACTTTTACCTAAACGCTTTGCCACAATCTTTTCTAGGTTTACAAAGGCTCCGCCGACAATAAATAAGATATTCTCAGTATTTACCTTAATATATTCTTGGTTAGGGTGCTTTCTTCCTCCTTTAGGAGGAACATTTGCAACAGTACCTTCTACTATTTTCAATAGAGCTTGTTGAACGCCCTCTCCTGAAACGTCTCTAGTAATAGAAACATTCGAGGTGGTACGCCCAATCTTGTCAATTTCATCTATGTAGATAATACCTTGTTCTGCTTTAGCAACATCATAGTCAGCTGATTGTAGTAAGCGTAGTATGATGTTCTCAACATCTTCTCCTACGTAGCCAGCCTCTGTAAGAGTAGTAGCATCAGCTATAGTAAAAGGAACGTCTAGTATAGATGCTAACGTTCTAGCCATAAGAGTTTTTCCAGAGCCCGTAGGACCTAGCAACAGAACATTTGACTTACTGTATAGTACTTCGTTCTCTTTGTTGAGCGAGCGGATACGCTTGTAGTGGTTGTACACTGCTACAGAGATGATTTTCTTTGCAGTGTCTTGTCCAATGATATAGTCATCTAAGCGAGATTTAATTTCCTTTGGCTTTAGCAATTTGAAATCATGAGATGTAGGTTTCTTATCTACAATACCCATGCATAGTCTTACGCACTTATCGCAGATATATACGCTAGGACCAGAGATTAGTTTATCGACTAAGTCTTCTGTTCTGCCACAAAAAGAACAGCTAGCTATTTCTTTAGAACCAAAGGATTTTCTGCTCATATTTTAACTTTTCTTTGTATTAACGATTTCATCAATAAGGCCAACCTCTAAAGCTTCTTCTGCAGACATGTAAAAGTCTCTATCTGAAATTTTAAGGATTTCCTCTTTACTTTTCTTTGTATGTTGACTAATGATACCAGCCATCTGGTTTTTAGTTCTAGCAACTTCTTTTGCTTGGATCGCAATATCGCTTTGAGAACCTGTTACAGCACCAATTGGTTGGTGTAACATCATGCGACTATTAGGTAGGGCAAAACGTTTCCCTTGTGCTCCTGCACAAAGTAAAACAGCTGCCATTGAAGCTGCTTGACCAATACAATAAGTACTAATTTCAAATTCCATTAGTTGCATAGTATCATAAATAGCCAAACCCGAAGAAATGACTCCTCCAGGGGAGTTGATGTAAATGCTTGCAGGTTTTTTATGGTCTTCCATCTGTAAGAATAAGAGCTGGGCAACCACAACATTAGCTACTTGGTCATCAATATCTGTTCCAATAAAAATAATTCGATCTTTTAAGATACGAGAATAAATATCCATGGAGCGCTCTCCACGGCCTGTATCTTCAATTACGTAGGGAGTTAAAGACATTTTAGGGCGATTATCATCATGTTTTTCAAAAGCCATTTTTCCTTACCTTGTAAATATAGTAGTTTGTTTTTTATTCAGTTTTTATATTCCTTTAGGGAATAGTTGGTCAAGCTATATTAGTAGGTAAAGCGCTTTTTAGCTATTTACCTTAAAGGTATAGCAAAAAGCGCTTTATAAAAAATTAGCCAGCTTTGACAGTGTCAAGTAGGTATCGATTTACTTTCTGCATAAGAAGATCGATAAAAATACGAGAACGTACAGAGCTATTTTGAAGGAAAGACTGCATATCTACTCCAGTTTGTGCAAACTGAGATAGTTGAGATACAATCGCCTGAGTGACTTCTTGCTCGTTTACAGAGATATCATTCTTTTGGGCTAGGTGTTTACTGATAAACCAAAGCCTTAAAGAGCGGTCGACATCTTTTGAAACTTCTTGCTCAATTTCTTTTTCTTTTTCAAGAATTTGTTCTTTAGATAATTGCTGTTGCTTCTTAAGTTCTTGAAGTTTGTCTTTTAGACGCTGACTTCTCTCTTCTTCTAGCATAGAAACAGGTAATTCAAACTTAGCCTTTTTAACTAAAGCATCTTGAATACTTACAAGAACTTCTTCTTCGTTTTTCATCTCTTCTTCTTGAGTGATACGTTTTTCTACTTGTTCTTGTAGGGCTTCAACAGACTCTAGACCTAACTTTTTTGCAAAGTCTTCATCTAGTTTAGGCAGAGTTGCTGTTTTAATAGTTTTGATGGCTACTTTACATTTAGTAGCTTGGAAGTTTTCAGCTATATTCTTATCTGCTTTTTCATCTAGCTCACTTGTGCCTTCAAGTTCGTCGCCAATGTTTTTATCCATGATAAGGTCTTGAAGCCACTGGCCTATTTTACCTTTTGCTACATGGAAGCGCTTTTGAGTGCATATAGCTGTTGGAGGATTTGTATCTAAGGAACTAATGTCTAATTCAACATAATCACCCTTTTTTACCCCTCGGTCAGTAATGTCTTCCCATTTAGCATCCATTAACTGAATGCTTTCTATATAATCTTTGATTTGAGTTTTAGTTACCTTAACCGCTTTAGCTTTTTTAGGTTTAATAGCTGAAAGGTCAATCTCTTCGATGCTTGGTTCTTTTTCAAAAGTGAACTCAAACTCACAACCTTTTTCTAGGTCGCAGTAGTGAGTAGTTGGAGGGCTAATGTTTCTAGAGTTTAGAGGGTAAACTTCAGCAATTTCAAGGCCTTTATTTAGGGCTTCATGAACAAGGATATCTTTCCATTCTTTCTCAACATAAGATTGATAGTGCTTAAGAATAACAGATTCAGGTGCTTTTCCTTTTCTAAAGCCAGGTAAAGACACTTCTTTGTTAATTTTTTTAACAGCAGTCTTATGAGCTTTTTGAGAGTTCTCAACAGGTAGAGTTACTGAGACAATAACATTACATCCTGGGTGCTCAGACAGTTTTACAGTTACATTATCTTTTTCAATCACTTTAGGTTTAGCGCTTGTTATTAATTGGTGCTGCAAGGTTCTATCTATTATATTGAAATCTTTACGCCTGTATCAATATTTGGCGGACTTGGCTTTT
>JAACFD010000185.1 GCA_009937555.1 Chlamydiales bacterium
TGCAGCATTAATAATATATTCATATTGTTTGTCTTTAGAAAAGCTATTAATAGACTGTGAAGAAGTAATATCTAACTCTTCAATAGAAGGTATATCAACTTCATAGCCTTTTTGTACTAAGGTGGAGGCTATATCTTGCGATAGCATACCCGTTTTACCAACTAATAATATACTCATAAACTCACCGTCTCTTTTATTTCATCCAGCGCTTCTGAGAAACTTGGTGCTTTTAAGTCTCTTTCTGAAAGCTTAGGCGAAGTAATAGGCCACTGAATATTGATTTCAGTATCATCATACCTAAAATCTTTTTCCGTTGTAGGATTGTAAATATTGCTAACTTTATAACATACATATGCCTTCTCACTCGTTACACAAAAGCCATGTGCAAACCCATGTGGGATATAAAGCTGATGGTGATTTTCATCATTTAAAAAAACACCATACCATTGCTTGAAAGTTGGGGAGCTTGGACGCATATCAACAGCGCAATCAAAGATCTCTCCACTAAGAACGTAGACTAACTTATCCTGTCCTGGGTGACTTTGAAAATGCATCCCTCGTAAGGTGCCTTTTGAGGATACGGAATGGTTATCTTGAAGGAATGTAGTTGTTATTCCTGCCTCTTGAAACTTAGGGTGTTGGTAGGTCTCAAAAAAATAACCCCGATCATCGGGGAAAACTCTGGGCTTAATTAGCTTTAGCCCTGGGAGTTTAAGTTCTGTTATGTGCATGCCATTTCCTCTGGCTTAGCTAGTAGTCTAGAAAGGTAGTGTCCATAAGGAGTGTTTTTATAATTTGTACTTAGAGCAATAAGTTCTTCTTCAGTAATAAACCCTTGCTTAAAGGCAATCTCTTCGATACAGGAAATAGGTGTTCCCTGTCTATTTTCGAGCGTTTCTACAAACTGACTAGCTTGCAAAAGGCTTGCATGTGTTCCTGTGTCAAGCCATGCAAATCCCCTACCTAGTATTTCAGCACGAGCGTTACCACTTTGAATATAGAGATTGTTTAAGTCTGTTATTTCTAACTCACCTCTAGGTGAGGGCTTCAGCTCTTTAGCTAAATGTGGTGCTTGCTTGTCATATATATAAAGACCTGTAGCTGCTAGATTAGATTTTGGACTTACAGGTTTTTCTTCTAAGCTGCATATATTCCAGTTATCATCTAACTCCAGAACCCCATAGCGCTCAGGGTCAGAAACTGTATGGCCAAATAATGTTGCCCCAGGGTTTGCTGCAACTGCGCGGTTAATTATTGTGGGTAAGTCATGACCATAGAAGATATTATCCCCCAAGATCAAGGTGCTTGGAGAACCCTTTAGGAAAGGTTCGGCAATAATTAGAGCTTCGGCAATACCTCTTGGAGCTCCTTGAACTGCGTAGTTTATATTTAAACCTAAATGGGATCCATCTTTGAAAAGTTTTTGAAATAGAGGGGTATCATCTGGTGTTGATATGATTAAGATATCCTGAATCCCTGCTAGCATAAGAACAGATAGGGGATAGTAGATCATAGGCTTATTATAGATCGGAAGAAGTTGTTTAGACACAACTTGTGTACTTGGGTAGAGTCTGGTTCCTGATCCACCAGCCAAGATAATACCTTTCATAATTTCTGGGCTCCTTTGGTTCATTTTTAAGCTCATTGAAGTTTTAAATGCTTAGTATATAAGACAAATAGGAAAAGTCTACTGTAAAATACTTTCAGCTACTGTATGCATGCAAAAGTAGCATGTCTAGAGTTATTTTGATCTCTTCTGTAGGAGTGGCATCTTTCAGCATCTGTATAGGTGCATACCTTTGCTATCTCAATGTTAGTACTTAAAACACCGCTGCTTATAAGTTGGGCCTCTGCCAGTTCCCATAGGTTAAAAAGGTTGTTTTCATCTCTATACTGCCACATGGATTCAGGGAACTCTTTCTTATAGTTTCTGAACTCTGCTGCTAGAGGGCCTAAGCTTGGGCTGATGGAAGCAAGCAAGTTCTCAGGTTTAACTCCTAACTGGCTTTTAAGGTATTCAATAGTATCTTGATACACATTAAGTACATTACCCCGCCACCCGCAATGAATAACCGCTAGAGTAGTGCTTATAGGATCAAACAAGATACAAGCTTGACAATCAGCATGTCTTACACCAATAGCAATGCCAGGCTTATTAGTTATAATTATATCAGCTTCTTGGGTTGTACTTGGTATCTCATTAATTATGTGACAGATACCGTTTGAGTGTACTTGTTTTGCAAAAAATGCTTCTTCAGCACAAAGCAATTTTTTGCAAAAGCTTAACTGCTTGTTAACTAGCTCGCTATCATCCTCATAACTCATAAAATCATAAGGTTTTAAGAAGGAGGCGTGTTTTAAGTCTTTAATATTACTTAGGTTAGAAAACTCAAGCCACTGTGCACTTTGCTGTTTATCCGTTTCTGTGGGCATTATATTCTCCTTTTTATACAAAAAGATATGAAAATATCCCTCTAAAAATCAAGTTTTTAAAGGTTGATTTCAGATAAAAAAACTATAGGCATTTGGCTTTAGCCCGATAAAAATACTAAGACGTATTATCCGATTCCTTGCTTCCATCCAAATTTTAAGGCAGGTGGAAGATGGTAGAAATTATTTCATTAAATCAAGATGAGAATCTTAGTCTTGAGGCTATTGCTTATGAGTTGAGTGTACTTATACCAAGGTACCTAGAAACTCTTGATAGGATAGAGGCTGAGGCTGATCTTGATCTATTCCTTTGTTGGTTATCCAACTCATTCTTATATCGAAAACGCTTAAAGAAAGTATTTGATTGTGCTAGTCAGTCTAGTAAAGAGTTTAGCTTTGAAGAAAGTATGATGCAGTCTTTACAGGTTGAGCTAGAGATACTTGAGGTTATCTATGGAGAGCTTGAAGATGGCAAACGTTTTGATACAACGAGCCTAATGCTAATCTATGAAGCTAAAGAGCAGATATTAGAGCAAATGGTATGTATTCTATGTCTACTAGGCATAGAGGAAGGAAATGAAGACTTGCAAGCAATTAAGCAAGCACAAAAGATTCTAGCGCGAGAAAAACTACGCTTATATGTTAAAGATAACGATTCTGAGATAGTAAGCGCTTAAGCCTGCTTTTGAATTAAAGCAGCAAATCCTCCATCTAAACCCTGCTCATTCGGTAGCAGGGTTTTTTGTTCTAGCAGTTTGAAGTTGCTGCACTCTTTTAACAATGCTTTAACAGCTTGTTCATTTTCCCCCTCTAGTATACTGCAGGTCATAAACAAAATGTAGCCATTAGAGCTAACCAACTGGGTAGCGTGCTGTAATATTTGTTGTTGCAGTTGTTTTAAAGAAAGTAGGTTTTGGGGGTCAGTGAAACGCCAGCGAGCCTCCGGACGTTTATTCAAAACTCCTGAATTACTACAAGGAACATCTAGCACCACAAGATCAAATAGCTTTCCTATTGGGAAGTCTTGTGCTAGCCCTTCAGTAGTGTGAGCATCAATTTCTAATCTTTTGAGGTTCTCTTTGATGATGGAGAGCTTATGCTCGTCAATATCATTCATATATAATTCAGAACTAGGAAACAGATCGTGTAATATAAAAGATTTGCCCCCTGGTGCTGCACAAAGGTCTAGAATAGCTGCAGGAGGGAGTGTGATATGTGAAGCTAAAGAAGTGGTTAAGTCGACTGTTGTAGCATTTTGGATATAAAAGTTTTTGTTAAGGAAATCAGATGGTTTATTAGCTTCGGGTATTTCAAATGTCCAAAAAGGTTTTTCAATAATTGGGGGGTAGTTTTTTAGTGCTTGGTTTTTTAAGCGGTAACGGACATGGGTTTTTGCAGGGCTATTAAGACTTAATAGAATAGTTTGAGTTTGAGTTTCTCCGTATTTATTGATTAGCTGCTTTATAAATTCTTCTGGAAAAGAGTATAAAAGGCTCATGTCTTTTATTCTTGAGCTATTCTTCATATTAGATAATGTTGAAAGGTCTGCTTTATGTAAGCATGCTGAAAAAAAGCGAGAAAAGTGTTCGCTAGCAAATAGTCTTATTAGTTTTTTACCCTCTGAAGTTATGGCATATAGGGGTATTTTTTCTAGGTAGAGTTTTTGGAAAAGAGATAGATATAAGATGGTTTTTTCAATTCGCTTTAATTTTAACTTTTTGTCTGAAGCTAGATTTTTTGATACAAACTCAAGGGTTAGTTTACGCTGGATCGTACCCAAGCAAAGCTGTTTACAAAGCTTATAGTCTAGAGCAGGCGGCTTCACATGGCTCATCCAAAGGTCGATAAGATTAGATGCGTAAAAGTCCTCAAAAAGAGCAAGAAAAGTAATAATACAAGCAGCTTCTCTTGGTTGCTTAGTTTTCTTAAGGAGCTGAATTGAAGGTTTAGTTTTCATAAGAAGGTGTTAAGGTATT
>JAACFD010000186.1 GCA_009937555.1 Chlamydiales bacterium
AAAAATCAGAATTTTTGGTATCCTCTTCGCTTTAACTATGTGTATTCGTCTCTGTAATTTAGAGAAATCTGAAACGCGAAGATCGACTTAATAAAACTAAAGAAAATTTTCAAACACTTTAAAAGTGGATAGGTGTTATGTCTCAAAGACTTATGGGAAAAAAGAAAGGGATGCTTCAAGCATTTTCCGAAGACGGAAAAGCTATTCCCTGTACTGTAATCGAATTTGAGCCTAATGTTGTGGTTCAACAAAAAACGAGCGAAAACGATGGCTATGAAGCTACTCAACTAGCATATGGCAAGGTTGTAACTAAAGATAAAAGAACCGTGCAAAAGCGCATGAATAAACCTCAACTTAAACAGTTTGAAAAAACTGGTGTAGAGCCAAGAAAGAACCTTTTTGAAGTAAGAGGCGAAAGTCTTAAAGATCTAGAGGTTGGAGCCGAGGTTTCTCTAGATACATTTAATGATGTGAAGTTTGTAGATGTACAAGGTGTAACAAAGGGTAAAGGATTTCAAGGGGTTATTAAAAAATATAATTTCTCAGGTGGTCCTGCAGCTCACGGCTCTGGTTTCCATAGAAGAGCTGGTTCAACTGGTATGCGTTCCACTCCAGGTCGTTGTTTACCAGGTAGTCCAAGACCTTCTAGAATGGGTGGCGTTAGACAGACAACTCAAAATCTAGAAATCTTTAAGATTATACCTGAAAAAAATGTCATGCTTGTTAAAGGCGCAGTTCCTGGAGCTATCGGGAGCAATGTTTTAGTCTTTAAAGCAGTGAAGAAATAATTAAAGAAGTAGGTTTTAGCTGTGAGCAATTTAAAGAAATTCGATATTCAAGGTAAGAAGAAAGGGGAAGTTAAGCTAAACAAAGCATGGCTAGATTTCGAGCTTAATCCTCAAGTTATCAAAGACTACGTGGTTGCTATTCGCGCCAACGCTAGACAATGGTCTGCTAACACAAAAGGTAGATCTGAAGTAAACCATTCAACTCAAAAGCCTCACCCTCAGAAAAAGTTAGGTAGAGCTAGACAAGGTCGTCTATCTTCTCCTCAATATAAAGGTGGTGGAGTAGTTTTTGGACCTAAGCCTAAGTTTGATCAACACGTACGCATTAACAAAAAAGAGCGTCAAGCTGCTAATCATTACTTACTGGCTCAAAAAGTAAAGAATGACCATGTAGTTGTTTTAGAAGATCATAACCCAGAATCTCCTAAAACTAAGACTTACGCAGAGCTTATCAAGAATCTAAAGCTTGAGGGTAGCGTATTATTTGTAATGCCTGGTTCTTATCAAGAAATCAAGACTGACACTGGTAGCGTAAAAGTTTCTGTTAAAAGCACAAACTTTAACAACGCTTTACTTAGTATCCGGAATCTAGAGAAAGCTCAAAGTGCTCGTGCTCCTCAGCTTAACGCGTATCAAATCATGAAATTCAAAAATATCGTTATCTCAGAGTCTGCGCTTAGCGAATTAATGGAGGTTGAATAATGACCAAGCAAAAGAGCAAGAGTCCTTATCAGATTATTAAATCACAGTACTTAACTGAAAAAAGCATGGTTTTACAAGAGCTGCAGAGTTCTGAAAGCAACCGTTGCACAAAAGCATGCCAAGACCCTAAGTACGTTTTTCTTGTAGATCCAAGTGCTAATAAGCAAGAAATTAAAGATGCTTTGCATCAAATCTACAAAGAAGAGAAAATTCACGTAAAATCCGTGAATACGATTAATGTAAAACCAAAACCTAAGCGCTACAGAGGCGTAAGAGGAAAAACAAGAGCTTACAAGAAAGCTGTTGTAACTCTTGAGCCAGGCGACAAAATAGAAAGCATATAACTGAGGTTCCCTAATGGTAAAAAAGTATCGTCCTATCACACCTAGCCGCAGGCA
This sequence comes from Chlamydiales bacterium, assembly GCA_009937555.1. GTDB lineage: Bacteria > Chlamydiota > Chlamydiia > Chlamydiales > JAACFD01 > JAACFD01. Next base: position 1,889 of record JAACFD010000186.1, read on the forward strand.
AATGATTCAGCCTAGTGACAAAGAGCTAACTAAAGTATGCCCTAAGACAAAAAAGCGTGTTAAGCCTACTAAAAAACTTTTATTAAAAAAGACAAGATGTAGTGGCCGTAACAACCTAGGTAGAATAACATGTAGACACAGAGGCGGGGGACACAAGAAAAAGTACCGCTCTATCGACTTCAAAAGAGATAAAGATAATATCCCTGCAAAAGTTGCAAGCGTTGAGTACGATCCAAACAGAACAGCTCACATTGCATTGCTTAACTATGCTGATGGAGAAAAGAGATATATCTTAGCTCCTAAAAACATGCAAGCTGGCGACGAAGTTGTAAGTGGCAATAACGTTCCTTTTAAAGTTGGAAATACCATGGAGCTTCGCTTCATGCCTCTAGGTTCTGTAGTTCACAACATTGAACTATACCCAGGCAGAGGTGGACAATTAGTTAGAGCAGCGGGTCTTTCTGCTCAGCTTATGGCTAGAAGTGACGGATATGCCACAATTAAAATGCCTTCAGGAGAGATTCGTTTAATCAAAGAAACTTGCAGAGCTACTTTCGGAGCGTTATCTAATGTAGAAAACATGCTGAGAGTTGAAGGTAAAGCTGGTAGAAACCGTTGGCAAGGTATTAGACCTACTGTAAGAGGAACTGCCATGAACCCTGTTGACCACCCTCACGGTGGTGGAGAAGGTAGACACAACGGTTATATTCCTCGCTCACCATGGGCAAAACAGACTAAAGGTCTTAGAACCCGTGCTAAGAGTAAAGCAAGTAATAAATTTATTGTTAAAGACCGAAGGAAGTAGATTATATGACTAGATCACTAAAAAAAGGACCTTTCGTTGACCACCACTTGCTAAAGAAGATTCAGAAGGAAGGAGCTGATAAAAAACCTATAAAAACATGGTCTAGAAGATCTATGATCATTCCAGACATGGTAGGCTTGACTTTCTTGGTTCATAACGGAAGAAAGTTTTTAGAAGTATTTATAACAGAGAATATGGTTGGGCACCGCTTAGGCGAGTTTTCACCGACTAGATTATTTAAGACTCACCCAGTTAAGAAGTAGGATTAGATATGTTGAGTAAAAAAGCTGTGTCAAAACATGTGAGAATTAGCCCGAGAAAAGCCAGAAAGGCTGCGGACCTTATTCGTGGATTAAATGTTTTAGAGGCCATTAATCAGTTAGACTTTTCAAACTTAAAAGCAGGTCGCTTACTGAAGAAAACAGTTAATAGTGCTGTTGCTAACGCTGAAACTCAGCTTGACTTACGTCAAGAGGATATGAAAGTAGTAGAAGTAAGAGTAGATGCAGGCGCAACTCTTAAGAGAGCTAAGTCGAAGAGTAGAGGAGGAAGAGCTCCTATTTTGAAACGAACTAGTCATCTAACTGTAGTGGTAGGAAAGGCGTAAGGAGATTTTATGGGTCAGAAAGTTTGTCCAATTGGATTTAGATTAATTAGAAATAAGAAATGGCGTTCCCGCTGGTTTGCTAATAAAAAAGAATTCGGCGATCTACTTTTAGAAGATCAAGAGATTAGAAATTTCTTAAAAAAGCAACCTTCGTGTCAAGGAGCTTCTAAATTCACCATTCACAGAATGAGTGAAAAAGTAGAAGTAACTATTCACACTGCAAGACCGGGCTTAGTAATCGGTAAAAAAGGTGCTGAAATTGATAAACTAAAAGCTGAGCTTTCAAAGAAAGTAGGCAAACAAGTTTGGATTGAAGTTGAAGAAATTAAGAGACCGGACCTAGATGCTCAGTTAGTTTCTGATGGCATTGCTAGACAGTTAGAAAGAAGGGTTTCTTTTAGAAGAGCAATGAAAAAAGCTCTGCAGTCAAGTATGGATGCTGGAGCTCATGGTATAAAAGTTCAAGTTTCTGGAAGACTTGGCGGAGCTGAAATTGCTCGATCAGAGTGGTATAAAGAAGGTGCTACACCTCTACATACACTAAGAAATGATATCGATTATGGTGAATCAAGAGCCGAGACAACTTATGGTACTATTGGTATCAAAGTGTGGATTAACAGAGGCGAAGATTTTTTAAGAAGTAGTGCAGGAGTCTAATTATGGCAATGCTACCAAGTAGAACTAAATACAGAAAAAAGCAACGTGGAAGCATCAAAGGGCTGAGCAAAGCTGGTAACTTTGTTGATTTTGGCGAGTATGGAATGCAAGTCCTTGAAAGAGGATGGATAAAGGCAAACCAAATTGAAGCATGCAGGGTAGCGATTAACCGTTACTTTAGCAGAAGAGGTAAGGTTTGGATTCGTGTATTTCCTGACAAGCCTATTACTTCTACTCCCGCTGAAACAAGAATGGGTAAAGGTAAAGGTTCTGTAGACCATTGGGTTGCTGCAGTAAAGCCTGGAAAAGTATTATTTGAAGTGTCTGGAGTACCTAGAGAAGTAGCTCAAGCTGCTCTTAGAAGAGCTGCTGCTAAGCTAGCACTTAGAACTAGATTTGTCGAAAGACTAGAACAAGTATAAGAGGGTAAT